>NZ_JBJGYV010000005.1:0-212507 GCF_054050175.1 Geodermatophilus sp. SYSU D00697 | reverse complement strand
CGGGTGCTGTGCCGGCGACCGGGCAGGACGTGCTGTGCGCGCAGCGCGGCACGCTCCTCTGCCCGGTGGTGCACCGTTCCCGTCCTCTTCCTGGCCGTGTCGCTCCGGTCGACCGGAGCGACATCCTGGACCATCCCGACCCGGTCCTCGTCACCGGGGACGCCTGTGCGCGTCGTCACGTCGACGGACGCACGGCCTCCCCGGCCGGCTGCTCCCCCAACCCGGCCAGTCCGAGTATGCGCGCCGGTGGCGTGCCCCGCTCCGTCCGCAGGCGGAGCTGCAGGCCCGCGTCACCCGCACGGGCGAGGGCCTGCAGCAGCATCCCGACGCCCGCGCTGGCCAGGTAGGTGGTCCGCCGGAGGTCGAGGGTGGCCCGCGAGCCCGCCGGCAGCTGCGCCAGGCGGTCGAGCAGCTCCTCGCCCACGGGACCGGTGGCGGCGAGGTCCAGCTCCCCCACCACTTCCAGCCGCAGGCCCCCCGGTCCGTCGGACACCAGCAGCCGCGCCGGTGCGTCGCCGTCCTCCGTTCCCTGCGCCGGCCGCCGCGTGGTGTGGGGGGCGGCGGTCGGCGGCGGCAGCCGGAAGCGCACCGTCGTGCCGGAGCCCTCCCCGTGGCCGATCTCGACGTCGGTCGCCAGCGCGCTGATCAGGTCGAGCCCGCGCCCGCGGAAGCCCCTGTCCTCCGGCGGTGGGCGCCACACCCCGCTGTCGCGGACCTCCACGCGCACCCCGCCGTCGGCGTCCCGCGCCACCCGGTAGGAGCACTCGCCCTGCCCGGCGCCGGCGTAGGCGTGCTCCACCGCGTTGGCCAGGGCCTCGCCGAGCGCCAGCTGGAGGTCGTCGGCGGCGTCCTCCGGCAGCCCGGCCGCCGCCGTCCAGGCGGTCACCGCGCGGCGGACGGCCGAGAGCCGGCTCGGGTCGGCCGGCAGCCGCTGGGCCAGCGGGCCGGGCAGCAGGCGGGCGGCGATCACCGCGACGTCGTCGGGCTGGTCGGTGTCGGCGAGGACGTCGGCGAGCAGCCGGGCGGTCAGCCGGGCCGGATCGGCGGCGGCGTGCCGCGCGGCCGTGGTGCGGACCCGGTCCAACCCCTCGTCGAGCACCTCGCCGCGGCGCTCGACGAGCCCGTCGGTGTAGAGCAGCAGGGTGGCTCCGGTCGGGACCTCGGCGGCAGCCTCGGTGTACGGAGCCCGGCCCGGTGCCCCGAGGACGGCGCCGGCGCCGGCGCCGTCGAGCAGCCGCGCCCCGTCGGGGGTGACCAGCAGCGCGGGCGGGTGCCCCGCCCGCGCCCAGCACACCGTCCCGGCCGCGGCGTCGACCACGAGGCAGGCCGCCGTCGAGGCCAGCGCCCCGGGCAGCCGGGCGGCGAACCGGTCCAGCAGCTCCAGGGACTCCGCGGGACCGCAGCCCTGCAGCAGGGCCGTCGACAGCGCGCTGCGCAGCTGTCCCATGACGGCGGCGGCGGCCGGACCCTGCCCGACGACGTCGCCGACGGCGATGGCCACGCGGTCGCCCTCGAGCTCCACCACGTCGTACCAGTCGCCGCCGGCCTGGGTGCCCTCGGCACCGGGGAGGTAGTGCGCGGCGAGTGCGAGCCGCTCCAGCCGGGGCAGTTGGGCCGGCAGCAGGCTCAGCTGCAGGGTCTCGGCGATCCTGCGCTCGGACCGGTACAGGCGGGCACGGTCGAGGGCCTGGGCGCACTGCTCGGCGACGGCCAGCAGCATGGCCCGGTCGCTGGCGGAGAAGCGCTGCACCGTCGGCCAGGCGATGACGAGGACCCCCACCACCCGGCCGGCCACGACGAGGGGGAGGCCGACGTTGGCCGCCAGCCCGTACGCCCGGACGGCCTCGGCCAGCTCGGTGGGCAGCTGCCGGTCCGCGGGCGGCATCGTGGTGACGTCCTCGATCCACAGCGGCCGGCGCCGGGTGACCGCCGCCGTGGCGACCAGCGGCGCCGACAGGGGCAGGGTGCGCCACAGCCGCTGCCCCTCCTCGGAGCCCCCGCTGATCGTGAGCGCGCTCAGCGAGCGGTGCGACGGGTCGAGCTCGTACACGGCGACCCGGCTGTCGGGGCCGGTCAGCGCGCGGATGTGGCCTGCGGCCGCGGCGGCCACCTCGACCGGGGTGGTGGCGGCCGACAGCTCCGCGGTGGCCCGGTGCAGCAGGGCCAGCCGGTGAGCGGCGGCGCGTTCATCGGCGAGCAGCACCGCGTTGTCGACGGCCAGGGCGGCCCGGGCGGCGATCTCCTCGGCCAGCCCCCGATCGTCCTCGGTGTAGGCCGGCGCGTCGGCCCGGCGGTCGAGCACGAGGACGGCGAGGACCCGCCCGCGCACCGTCAGCGGGATCGCGAGCACCGAGGCGACCGCCAGCGGCGGCGCCAGGGCCGGGTGGCTCGTGCCGAGGTCGGTGGCGCCCGCCAGCGTCGCGTGCACGACCGACCGGGCGGTACGCACCACCTCGGGCCCCACCCCGACGTCGGGGTCCAGGTCGGCGAGCGCGGCCTCGGTCCGGCCGTCCAGACCGGCGATGCCCGCCCAGCGCAGCCCGCCGTCCTCACCGACCAGCCGCACCGTGCACAGGTCCGCCAGCCGCCGGTCGACGACGAGCCGCGCCAGCGCACCCAGCTGCCCGTCGAGGGTGGTCTCGCGGTCCAGCGCGGCGCCGACGTCGGCCAGCAGCGTCTGCCGCTCGGTCTCGCGGATGCGGGCGTTGACGTCGGTGCAGCTGCCGACGTGCCCGGCGAAGGTCTCGCCGGCACCGATCGGGACGGCGTGCTCCAGCAGCCAGTGGTGGGCCCCGTCGCTGCGGCGGAGGCGGAACTCGACCTCCCAGCCCTCGCGCCGGGCGACGGCCGCCTCGACGGTCGCCGCGTAACGGTCGCGGTCCTCCGGGTGCAGCCCGTCGACCCACCCGCTGCCGAGCTCGTCGCGGACCGCGCGGCCGGTGTACTGCGTCCAGCCACGGTTGACGAACACCCGGCGGCCCTCCGGGTCGGCCACCCAGATCAGCGCCGGGGCTAGGTCGGCCATGGCCGTGAACCGCTCCTCGGCGGCCCGGCGGACCCGGCCCAGCTGGAGGTGCGCGTCGACGCGGGCCACGAGCTCCTGCGCGGAGAACGGCTTGACCAGGTAGTCGTCGGCCCCGGCGGCCAGCCCCTCGACGGCGGCCTCCTCGCCCGCGCGGGCGGAGAGCAGCACCACGGGGACGCGAGCGGTGCGGCTGTCGGCGCGCAGCGCGGCCAGCAGCTGCATGCCGTCCAGCTCCGGCATCATCACGTCGCTGACGACCAGGTCCGGCGGCTCGGCCAGGGCCGCCTCGAGCGCCTGGCGGCCGTCTGCGACCGTCCGCACGTCATAGCGCGGCGCCAGCAGCCGCTGCACGTACCCGCGCATGTCGGCGTTGTCGTCGGCCACGAGGACCCGGCCGGCCGTCCCCCGCGACGGCAGCGAGGCGGCCGCGGCCGCACCGGCGCCGTCGCCGTCCTCGACGGGCAGCCAGCGCAGCGCCTCGGCGAGGAACGGCGCCACCGCCGGGGAGACCGCCGGGGGGACCGCCGCACCGTCCGACGAGGCCTCGGCCAGCTGCTCGGGCGGCAGGTGGCCGGTCCCCCACGGCAGCGCGACTGTGAACGTCGTCCCGTCGCCAGGGGCGCTCGTGACCTCGACCGTGCCGCCGTGCAGGCCGACCAGCTCGCGCACCATCGCCAGCCCGATGCCGCTGCCCTCCCCGGAGCGGCCGCGCGCGCCCCGCACCCGGGAGAACCGCTCGAAGAGCCGGGGCAGCTCGTCGGCGGGGATGCCCGCGCCGGTGTCGCTCACGGTGAGCTGCACGCCGTCGTCCGTGGGCCGCAGCCGCACCGTGATGCCGCCGGTGAAGGTGAACTTCAGCGCGTTGGAGAGCAGGTTGAGGACGACCTTCTCCCACATGTCCCGGTCGACGTGCACCGGTTCCCCGAGCGGCGGGCAGTCGACGGTGAACTCCAGGCCGGCGCGGGTGACCGCCGAGCGGAAGACGCTGGCCAGCTCGACGGTCGCGGCGGCCAGGTCGACCGGCTCAAAGCGGGCCTCGATGCGCCCGGCCTGGATGCGGGAGAAGTCCAGCAGCGTGTTGACCAGCTTCTGCAGCCGCAACGTGTTGCGCTCGATCGCCTCCAGCTCCAGGCCGACCCGCGGGTCGGCGGCCACCGGGGAGGAGCGCAGCTCGGCGACCGGCCCGGCGATGAGCGTCAGCGGGGTGCGGAACTCGTGGCTGACGTTGCTGAAGAACTCGGTCTTGGCGCGGTCGAGCTCGGCCAGCGCCTCCGCGCGGCTGCGCTCGGCCTCGTAGCTGCTCGCGGCCTGCAGACCCGAGGCGATCTGGTTGGCGACCAGCTCCAGGAACCCCCGGTAGCGGTCGTCGTAACGGCGGTGCGGGTTGAGGCCGGCGACGAGGAAGCCCGCGACCGCCCCCGAGGCGGGGGCGATCGGCACCAGCACCGCCTGTGTCGGACGCCGCCGCCAGGGGCCGGTGGGCAGGTCGGGGAAGCGCTCGCCGAGGTCCTCGAGGACCACGTGCTCCCCGGCGGAGACCCGCTCCAGCGGCCAGACGCCGTCGCCGGGCAGGAGGACGGCGGGGGCGGCGGCCGACCCGGGTTCGATCCCGGCCGCGCAGCCCAGCCGTGCGACGCCGCTCGGGTCCAGCAGGTAGGTGAGGCTGAACGGCAGGTCGGCGAGGTCGCGCCCCAGCTGCTCGCACACGGCGGCGAGGACGTCGGCCTGCGTGCGCGTGGCAGCGACCGCCGCGGCCAGGTCCCGCAGGGTGGCCATCCGGCGCTCGCCGACCACCCGCTCGGTGTTCTCCGTGACCACGCAGAGCATCCCCTGCGTGCGGCCGTCGGCATCGTCCAGCGGGCTGTAGGAGAAGGTGTGGTAGCTCTCCTCGGGATAGCCGCTGCGCTCGAGGAAGAGCAGCAGGTCCTCGTCCCAGGTGGCGACGCCGGTGGCGAGCACCGACTCGATGCGCGGCCCGATGTCGTCCCAGATCTCCGCCCACACCTCCGACGCCGGCCGCCCCAGCGCCCAGGGGTGCTTGGCCTGCAGGGTGTCGTGCTCGTAGGCGTCGTTGTAGAAGAAGGTCAGCTCCGGGCCGTACGCGGCCCACATGGAGAACCGGGACGTCAGCAGGATCCGGACGACGTTGCGCAGCTCGGCCGGCCAGTCCTCGGGCGGGCCGAGGGGCGTCGCGGCCCAGTCCCGCTCGGCCATCGCCCGGCCGACCTCGCCGCCGTTCGCGAACAGCGACCGCTCAGGGCCCTCGTCGCTCACCGCGGCATCACGCAGGGATGGTAGGTCGCGCGGGGCCGGATCGCTCACACCGCTCCGGAACCGCCTCGACGGCCGGCCAGCCCGTCGAGGACCGCGCGGTCGACGCCGGTCGCGGCGGCCACCTCGGCGTCGTCGAGGGCGCCGCAGTCCAGGCCGCGCAGCAGCACGGTGGCCAGCGCCCGCGCGGTGGCCGGCTCGTCGAGGACGCCGCCGTCGACCCGCTCCCGGTAGGCCGCCAGCCGTGCCGCGGCCGCGGGGAGGGCCGCCCGGTAGAACGCGTACGTGGCGACGTAGCGGGTCAGCAGCTGGGCGGGGTGCAGGTCCCAGCCCTGGGCGAAGCCGCGCTCCAGCGCCCGCCGCACCAGCCCGGCGTGCAGCCGCCACGCCGCGTGCACCTGCTCGCGCGGGCCCACCGGCAGGACGTTGGTGGAGCCGTCCACGGCGCGGGCCCCGGTGCCCGCCACGGCGACCTGCAGCACCTGCTTGGCGTGGTCGGCGGCGGGGTGGTCCGAGGCCTGGTGCGCCGCGGGGATGCCCAGGGCGGCGCTGTAGTCGTAGGTGCCGTAGTGCAGACCGGTCAGCCGGGGGCCGGCGGCGTGCACCATCCGCGCGGCGGTCGCCGTCCCGTCGGCGCCGAGCACCGCCTGCGGCGTCTCCACCTGCAGCTCCAGGTCGAGGGCGATCCCGTGCGCGTCCTCCAGCGCGTCGAGGACCGGGAGGAAGGCCCGGACCTGCTCGACGTCGGTCACCTTGGGCAGCGTGACGGTGCAGCCGACCGCCGTCCCCCGGAGGCCGCCGAGGAACAGGTCGAGGCTGCGGACGCCGCGGCGCCGGGTGGGTCCCTCCAGCGACTTCGCGCGGATTCCGACCGACGGCGGAGCGGCTCCCGCGGCCAGGTCGGCGGCCACGGCCGCGGCCGCGCGGCACACGTCGCCGTCCTCGGCCTCGGGCGCGCCGCGGTAGCCGTCCTCGGCGTCCACCCGCAGGTCCTCGACCGGCTCGTGCGCCAGCTTGGCCCGCACCCGCGGCAGCACCTGCTCGACCAGGCCGCCGTCCAGGCCGAGGTCGGGCAGCCCGTGCTCGTCGAGCGCGGCCAGCGCGGCCGCGCCCCAGGCGGCCGCCAGCCCGGGGACGACGGCGTCCGCGGGCACGTAGCAGGTGTGCACCGGTTGCCGGCCGGCCCGCTCGCCCGGGTAGGCGGCCGCCCGCGCCGCGTCGACCGGCGCCAGCCGCCGGTCGAGCTCGGCGTGGACGGCCTCCGGCAACGTCACGGTGCACCTCCGATGGCCTCGGCCCCGGTGCAGGGTCCCTCGCCGAGCTCGCGAGGTGAGGGGGGCACCGGGGCCCTCTCTCAGTCGATCAGGTCGTAGGCGGGCAGGGTGAGGAAGTCCGGGAACTCGTCGGCCAGGGCCACCTGCTCGAACAGCCGCCGGGCGTCGTCGAGCCGGTCCAGCTCCCCGATGTTCTCCACCTCCTCGGCCACCACCCGGCGCACCAGCTCCGCGGTGACGACCTCACCGGTGTCCAGCTCGATGGCGTTGTGCACCCACTGCCACACCTGGGACCGACTGATCTCGGCGGTGGCGGCGTCCTCCATCAGCCCGTGGATGCCGACCGCGCCGTTGCCGCCCAGCCAGGCGGCCAGGTAGCGGATCGCGATCTCGACGTTGGCCCGCAGTCCGGCCATCGTGCGCTCCCCCGGCACCCCGGAGACGTCGAGCAGCTGTGCGGCGGTGACGGCGACCTCCGGGCGCTGCCGGTCGAGCTGGTTGGGCCGGTCGCCGAGGACGGCGTCGAACGCCTCGCGACAGATCGGCACGAGGTCGGGGTGGGCCACCCAGGACCCGTCGAACCCGTCGCCGGCCTCGCGGGTCTTGTCCTCGCGCACCTTGGCCAGCGCGCGCTCGTTGGCCTCCTGGTCGCGCCGGCTGGGGATGGCCGCCGCCATGCCGCCGATGGCCATCGCCCCGCGCCGGTGGCAGACGGCGACCAGCTGCTCGGTGTAGGCCCGCATCATGGGCGCGGTCATGGTCACCGCGGAGCGGTCGGGCAGCACGAAGTCCGCCCCCGCCTCGCGGAAGACCTTGATGACGCTGAACAGGTAGTCCCAGCGGCCGGCGTTGAGGCCCGCGGCGTGGTCGCCCAGCGCGTGGAGCATCTCCTCCATCTCGAACGCCGCCGGGATGGTCTCGATGAGCATCGTGCCCCGGATGGAGCCGGCCGGGAGGTCGAGCGCCTGCTCGGCGTGGTCGAACACCAGCTTCCACAGGCCGGCCTCGAGGTGGCCCTCCATCTTCGGCAGGTAGAAGTACGGGCCGCTGCCGCGCTCCAGCTGCTCGCGGGCGTTGTGGAACAGGTACAGCCCGGCGTCGACGAGCGCCCCGACGGTCGGCGCGCCGTCGACGAGCAGGTGCCGCTCGGGCAGGTGCCAGCCACGGGGGCGCGGCACGATCGTGGGGAGGGCGCCGTCCTCCCGGAGCCGGTACTCCCTGCCCTCGGGGCTGGTGAACGACAGGGACCGGCGGACGGCGTCGCGCAGCACCAGCTGGCCGCCGACGACGTTGCGCCAGTGCGGGGTGTTGGCGTCCTCGAGGTCGGCCAGCCACACGTTCGCCCCGCAGTTGAGCGCGTTGATCGCCATCTTGGGCTCGGTCGGGCCGGTGATCTCCACCCGCCGGTCGACCAGGCCGGCTGGTGGCGGGGGCACCTGCCACTCGCCGTCCCGGATCCCGGCGGTGTCCGGACGGAAGTCCAGCCACCGCGCGGCGGCGACCTCCGCCCGCCGGGTCGCTCGGGCGGCGAGCAGCGCGTCGCGCTGCTCGCCGAACCGGGTCTGCAGGTCGGCGACGAACTCCAGTGCCTCGGGGGTGAGGACCTCCTCGCCCCGCTCGACGTCCGGGCCGGTCACGCGCACGTCCACCATGGCGGGCACCCTGCCACGTCGCGGCCCGTCCGCGGGAGTCTCCGGGGCCTTCGCGACGGCGAGGCTGGCATCCTCGGCGCATGGGAGCCCTCGACGACTTCAACGCCGAGCCCGCCGACCGCGCCGTGCAGCGCCTGCGGGCCTGCAACGACGCGCCGCACTTCGCGGCGGAGATCGCCGCCGGCCGGCCCTATCCGGACGTCGAGACGCTGGTGTCCCGCGCCGAGGAGGTGGCCCGCGGGCTGCCGTGGGCGGAGGTGGCCCTCGCCCTGGCCGCGCACCCGCGGATCGGCGACCGGCCGGAGGGCTCCTCCCCCGGGGCCGAGGCCTCCCGCCGGGAGCAGGGCGCGATGGCCGGGGCGGACGACGCCACGCGGACCGCCCTGGCCGAGGGCAACCGGGAGTACGAGGAGCGCTTCGGTCACGTGTTCCTGGTCCGCGCCGCCGGCCGCAGCCCCGGGGAGATGCTGGCCGAGCTGCGCCGCCGGCTGGGCAACGACGAGGAGGCCGAGCGGGCCGAGGTGACCGAGCAGCTGGCGCAGATCACGGCGCTGCGGGTGCGGGAACTCGTCTCGGACGCGAGGGCGACGGGGCAGTGAGCATCGCAGCGAGCGCCGGCGAGCGAGGAGCGGAGCGACCGCGGAGGCCACACGTGGCATGGGGCGAGGAGCGGAACGACCCCGGAGCGGAGCCGAGGGGATGAGCGTGTCGACGCACGTGCTCGACGCGGCGCTGGGCCGACCGGCGATGGGCATCGCCGTCCGGCTGTTCGCCGGCGGGGAGCTGCTCGCCGAGGGGGTCACCGACGACGACGGCCGCTGCCGGCTGGTGGAGGGGGCGACCGGCCTCGGCACGCACCGGCTGGAGTTCGCCACCGGGCCGTGGTTCGCCGAGCAGGGGCGAGACACCTTCTACCCGGAGGTGGTGCTCACCTTCGCCGTCGCCGAGCCCGGGGAGCACCACCACGTGCCGCTGCTGCTGGCACCGTTCGCGTACTCGACCTACCGCGGGAGCTGAACCGGCCGGGAGGTGCCATGGCGGAGGTCGAGCTGATCGGGGTCCCGTTCGACGGGTACGGGCGACCGGGCAACCAGGCGCTCGCCGCGGCGGCGCTGCGCCGGGCCGGGCCGGCCGGCGCCTTCCCCGGCGCACGCGACAGGCTGCTCCACCTGCCGGCCCCCGATCCCCGCCGTGGCGCGGACACCGGCCTGCTCAACGAGCCGGCGCTGCGGCGTGCTCGACCCGGCCGCGCCTGCGGTGCTCGGGCCGCGGGACGCCGAGTGGCGGCGGCGGTTCGACGTCGGGTCGCTCCGGGACCTCGGCGTGGGGTTCCGGGACGCCGACGAGGTGGCCGCCGATCCAGCGGGCAGCGGACGGGCCGCCGCGGCGCACGTGGCGGCCGCGGCGGGTTCCTCGTGGCTGCACGTCGACCTCGACGTCCTCGACCCGGTCGAGTTCCCGGCCCAGGGCCTGCCCGACGTGCCCGACGACCCCGGTGGCCTGACCTGGCCCCAGCTCACCGACCTGCTGCTGGCCGCGCTCGGTGTCCCCGGCTGTGCCGGCTGGAGCCTGGCCATCTACGACCCGGAGCAGGACCCGGACGGCTCGGGTGCCCGGCGCATCGTGGAGCTGGCCGGGCGGGTCGCCGCGGCGCTGGGGTGACCGCGCGTCATCCGCACGCAACGTTCCACGTGCAACAGTGCCGCCCATGGCGATCCGGCTCGGCCCCAACCAGTACGGCAAGGCGGAGGTGCGGGTGGTCGCGGTCGACCGCAGCAGCCCGCGGCACACCCTGGTCGACCTGAACGTGAGCACCAGCCTGCGCGGGGACTTCACCGCCGCGCACACCGCCGGCGACAACGCCCACGTGCTCGCCACCGACACCCAGAAGAACACCGTCTTCGCCTTCGCCCGCGACGGCGTCGGCGCGATCGAGTCGTTCGGGCTGCGGCTGGCCCGGCACTTCGCCGGCGCCCACCCGTGGATCACCGGGGCGCGCGTGGCGATCGACTCCGCGGGCTGGGACCGGATCGGCGTCGGCGGCCGGCCGCACGACCACTCGTTCCGGCGGGACGGCGGCGAGGTCCGGACGGCGGTGGTGACCGTGGACGGGGACGACGTGCACGTGCTCGCCGGCCTGCGCGACCTCGTCGTCCTCAAGACCACCGGCTCGGAGTTCTGGGGCTTCCCGCGCGACCGGTACACGACGCTGGCCGAGACCCGGGAGCGGATCCTCGCCACGGCGGTGACCGCGCGCTGGCGCTACACGAGCGCCGACCTGGACTTCGACGAGGTCTTCGCCGGGGTCCGGACGACGCTGCTGGAGACCTTCGCCGCGACCCACTCCCTGGCGCTGCAGCAGACGCTGTACGCGATGGGCGAGGCGGTCCTCGAGCGGTACCCGGACGTGGCCGAGGTGCGGATGTCGATGCCGAACCGGCACCACTTCCTGCAGGACCTCTCGGTCTTCGGGCTGGACAACCCCGGCGTCGTCTACCACGCCGACGACCGTCCCTACGGGCTCATCGAGGGCACCGTCCTGCGCGACGACCTCCCGCCGGCCGAGGCGGCCTGGCGGGGGACGCCGGGCTTCTGCTGACGCCGTGGCCGGGCGGTTCGACTGGTTCGCCGACTGGGTGGCCGGCCACGTCCCGCTCACGCTGACGGCGGTGCGCGGGCCCGGGGTCGAGGACCTCCTGGCCGCCCTGGACGCCGGCGGGCTCGACCGGCGTGGGTGCACGCTGCGCGAGGCCCTGGACGCAGGCGTGCCCGCCGTCCGGGTCGGGACCGCGCAGGACTGGCTGTACGCCGTGGAGGCCTCGACGGTGCGGGGCGGCGACCCCGCCGTGCTGGAGCGGCTGACGGCCGGCGGCGGGGAGGCCCTGGCCCTCTGCGTCACCGCGGCGGTCAGCTCCTGCCTGCACGCGCGGGACGGCGCCTACGTGACCGGCTTCGACGTCACCGTCCCGGAGTTCCGGTGGGGCCGGGAGCCGCACGCCCTGGACGACGTGCTGACCGCGGTCGGGCTGCTGCGCGAGGGCGGGCCGCTCGGCGAGGGCGGGCCGCGGCCGGCGGCGGCCTGCGCGGACCTCGCCGAGCGCCGCTTCGGCCTGAGGATCACCCGGGAGGGACTCGAGGGCCGGCTGCCCTGCGCGACGCTCTACGGCTGAGCCGTCGCCGCCGCCTCGACCCCGATGCCGCCCAACAGCACGTCGGCGTGGATGCGCAGGTCGGCGCCGCGCTCGTCGTCGGTGCGGGTGAGTCCGGCTCCCTGCTCCATGCCGATCCCGCCCACGCCGCGGAAGGACCACCACACCCGCCAGTCGGAGGGGACGCGCACGCCGAGCCCGCCCATCAGCGCCCGCACGGTGAGGTCGATACCCCCGGGGACGCGGGGCACCCCGGTGAGGTCGAGCTCGCCGCCGCCCATCACCAGGTCGATCCGCACCCGCGAGAGCTCGGGGTTGGCCGGCCGCAGCTCCAGCCCCCCGACGGCGACCACCCGGCGGATGCCCGCGGTGCTCTCGTCGCCCTCGTCCTTGCGGCGGGCGACCAGCCGCCCGGTGACGGCCACCACCGCCTGGAGCGCCCACCAGGCGAGCAACCAGGGCAGGACCCGGCGGACGGCAGGGGGCAGGCGGCGCGACGTCGTCATGACCCCACCCTGCCCGGCTCCCCGGGGCGCTGCCCAGAGGCGCTGCTGCGACGATCGCGCGGTGAGCGAGCGCGAGACGCTGACCTACGAGCTGTTCGGGACCGCCGCCCGCGAGCTGGCCGAGCAGTAGAAGGACCCCCCTGCCCCCCACCACTCGCACGCTCGTGGCGGGACCCTGCAGGGAGGCCTCCTCGGCGGCGCGCTGGGCTACGCCCTCGACGTCAAGAACCTGTCCGTGACGAACGTCGAGTTCCACACCGGGGTCGACGAGCGCCTGGAGCTGCCGGTGGTGCTGCCGCCGACGCTGGACGTCGTCGACATGACCGGCGCCCACGTCCTGGTCGCCGACGACGTGGCCGACACGGGCAAGACGCTCGAGCTGGTCCGCGACTTCTGCGCCGGCCACGTCACCGAGGTCCGGACGGCGGTGGTCTACGAGAAGCCGCAGTCGGTGGTGCGCTGCGACTACGTGTGGCGCCGCACCGACAGGTGGATCGACTTCCCCTGGTCCACGCTCCCGCCGGTCCGGACGCGCAGCAGCCGCCCGGCCCGCTGAACGGCCCCCTGCAGGGGCCCGCCGCGAGCCTGCGAGTGGTGGGGGGCAGGGGCGGCCCCGTCCCGAGGCCCGCCGCGAGCGTGCGAGCGGTGAGGAGGACGCGGCCCGCTGCAGGGGCCCGCCGCGAGCCTGCGAGTGGTGGGGGGCAGGGGCAGCCCCGCCCCGAGGCCCGCCGCGAGCGTGCGAGCGGTGAGGAGGACGCGGCCCCCTGCAGGGGCCCGCCGCGAGCCTGCGAGTGGTGGGGGGCAGGGGGTCCTTCTAGTAGCGGAAGCGGCCCACCGAGGCGCTGAGCGCGGCGGCCATCCGTGCCACCTCGTCCATCGCCGTCCGCGCGTCGGTCATCGCGCTCGTGGTGGCCCCGGCGGCGCCGGCGACCGAGGCGATGTTCTCGGCGATCTGGCCGGCCGAGGTCGCCGCCTCGGCGACGTTGCGGTTCATCTCCGTGGTGGTCGCCGTCTGCTCCTCGACGGCGGCGGCGATGGTGCCCTGCGAGTCGTTGATCAGGCCGATGATCCGGGAGATCTCCCCGATCGCGCGGACGGCGCCGGAGGTGTCGCCCTGGATGGCCTCGACCCGGGCGGTGATGTCCTGGGTCGCCTTGGCCGTCTCCTGGGCCAGCTCCTTGACCTCGTTGGCCACCACCGCGAAGCCCTTGCCGGCCTCCCCGGCGCGGGCGGCCTCGATGGTCGCGTTCAGGGCCAGCAGGTTGGTCTGCTCGGCGATCGCGGTGATCACCTGCACGACCCCGGCGATCTCCGCCGAGGACTCCCCCAGCTTGCTCACGGTCGCGTTCGTCGCATCGGCGACCTGCACCGCCTGCCCGGCGACCCGCGCCACCTCGCTGGCGTTGCGGGCGATCTCCCGGATGGAGGCCCCCATCTGCTCCGAGCCCGCGGCGACGGTCTGCACGTTGACCGACACCTGGCCGGCCGCCTCGGCCACGACCCCGCTCTGCGCCGAGGACTCATCGGCCAGCCGGGTCATGTCCTGCGCGGTCGCGGACAGCTCCTCGGTCGCCGAGGCCAGCGTCGTCGAGGTGTCCCCGATGGTGGCCAGGACGGCCCGCACGTTCGCCATCGAGGCCTCCAGGGCGGCCGCCATCCGCCCCACCTCGTCGCGGCTGGTCACCCCGGCCGAGCCGCGCAGGTCGCCGTCCGCCATGCGCGTGACGACGGCCTCGACACGGCGCAGCGGCCCGACGACCGACCGGGTCACGCCCCAGCCGAGGGCACCGAGCACGAGCACCCCGGCGACGGCGACCACGACGGAGAGGGTGATGGCCGTCCTCCGCTGGTCGGCGCTCTGCGCGGCGGCCTCCGCCGCCTCGCGGCCGACGGCCTCGCCCACGGCGGGCAGGTCGTCCTCCAGGACGGCGAACGCCTCGGCGAACTGCGGGTACGCGGCCCGGGCCGCGACCGGGTCGGCGCCGGCCAGCGAGACGATCCGGTCGGCGGCGGCGAGGTAGGCCTCGACCTCGGGCGTCACCTCCTCGACGGCCGCGGCGACGGCCGGCTCCAGCCCCGCGCCCGCGACCGCCGCCAGCACCGCGCGGAAGGTGCCGGCGTGGTCGGCCAGGTCGGCGACGGCCGCGCGGTGCTCGGGCCCGCCGGCGGCCAGCAGCGCGGACAGGACGTCGCCGCGGACGGCGTCGTGCATCATGTCCGCCTCCAGCGCCGCGCCGGTGGCCGACGTGGTGGCGAGCAGCTCGTCGGTGCGCTCGCCGGTGGCGGACAACGCCTGCACCGCGATGACCGCGAAGACGGCGAGGACGACGGCGCCGGCGGCGACGAGGGCCGCGAGCTTGACGCCGAGGGGACGGTCGGACCAGAGGCTGCGCGCCATCGGGCACTCCTGTGCACCAGGGATCGGCGCGGAGGTGCGCGCCGTTGCCCCTGCTTCGGCCGGACGGTGGAGTGACTACAGCGCAACTGCTCCAGGGTTCATGGACGTGGCCGAACCGTGATCTGCCTCACATCTGCAGCCGGTAGAAGCGGAAGAAGTCGTTCTCGACCGGCAGGACCTCCACGCCGGCGAACCCGGCCTCCCGCGCGTACCGCTCCAGGGTGGCCGGGCGCATCACCGTCCCGGTGCCCGCCGAGGGCCGGGTGGACCGCCCGTCGGGCAGGCAGCACACGAGGCTGTAGCCGTACATCAGCCGCTCGACGTCGTCGCCGGGGGCGGTGAACTGCTCGGCCACCCGCTCGTCGACGACCAGCACGGTGCCGTCGGGCCGGGCCAGCCGCCGCATCGCGCCGAGGACGGCGACCGGGTCGGGCATGTCGTGGACGCACTCGAACGCCGTCACCAGGTCGTACGCGCCCGGCTCGCCGGCCGCCGACCCGGCGTCGACGGAGCTGAACCGCACCCGGTCGGCCACGCCGGCCTCCTCGGCGTTGCGCCGCGCCTGCTCCACGGAGGGCTCGTCGATGTCGAAGCCCTCGACCCGGGCCCGCGGGTACGCCCGTGCGATCCCGATGGCCGACCAACCCATGCCGCAGCCGACGTCGGCGACCCGGCCGCCGGCCCGCAGCGCGGTGTCGATCTCCGGGAGCGAGCGGAGGTCCTCGGTGGCCATCGGGCCCAGGAAGTACGGGCGGTTCGCGTCGCCCTGCGCCTCGCGGGCGTCGCGGCCCATCTCCGCCCAGCTCAGCCCGGCGCCGGTGCGGTAGGCCTCGCGCAGCCGGGGCACGTTGCGCACGAACGCCATCGCCACGCGGGCGAACGGCGGCATGTAGGAGAGGTCCAGCTCGTCGACCAGCACGCCGCGGTACTCCGCCGGCAGGGCGTACCGCCGCGCGTCGGGCTCGGCCCGGACGTCGTCGACGGTGAGGATCCCCGCCACCGCCTGCTGCTCGAGCCACTCGCGGGCGTAGCGGGCGTCGGAGCCGGTCCGGTCGGCGAGCTCCGGCGCGGTGGCAGGGGCCTCGGCCAGGGCGCGGTACCAGCCCAACGCCACGCCGAGGTCCACGGCGGCGAGCTCGAGGGTGGCGGTCACCCCGGCGAGGATGCGTCCGGCGAGGTCGTCGGCGGTGCCCGCGGGAGGGGTCTCGGTCGTCGTCATGCCCCCGCACCGTGGCCCGCGGGGCGGCGATCCGG
Source organism: Geodermatophilus sp. SYSU D00697 (assembly GCF_054050175.1). Lineage (NCBI taxonomy): Bacteria > Bacillati > Actinomycetota > Actinomycetes > Geodermatophilales > Geodermatophilaceae > Geodermatophilus > Geodermatophilus sp. SYSU D00697. The sequence goes on along the minus strand of NZ_JBJGYV010000005.1, from coordinate 196,978 downwards.
CCAGGGCCCTCCGACCCCGTCGGTCACCGCGAGCGGCGGGTGGAGACGGTGACGGTGAACCGGCGGTCGGAGGCCACCACCTGGGTCGGTCCCACCAGGCGGCGCAGCGCCGCCCGGTGCGGCAGCCGGTTGTTGTAGACGGTCCACAGCTCGCCCCGGGGTCGCAGCACCCGGCCGGCCGCGGCGAACAGCCGGTCGGCGGCGCCGGTCACCACGGCGGCGCCGAGGTGGAACGGCGGGTTGCAGACCACCAGGTCGACGCTCCCGTCGAGCACGGTGGACGCCGCGTCGTCCCGGGTCACCCGCAGCCGGTCGGCCACCCCGTTGGCCTCGGCCGTCGCCGTGGCCGAGGCGACCGCGGCCGCGGACTGGTCGCTGGCGTCGACGACGAGCCCCGGCCGGGCCAGCGCCAGCGCGGTGGCGAGGACGCCGGTGCCGCAGCCGAGGTCCAGCGCGGTGCGCGCGTCGGGGGCGGCGTCGGCCAGGGCGGCGAGCAGGGCGCGGGTACCGACGTCGACCCGCGTCCCGGCGAAGGCCGCGCCGTGCGCGCAGACGGTGAGGCCCAGGTCGGCGTGCACCTGCCGGCGGGGGAAGGACGGCGCGACGTCCGGCCGCGGCCCGCGGGCGACGAGCACCCGCGACTTCTGCCGGGCCAGCGTCGCGCGCACCTCGGTGAAGCCGACCCCCAGGACGTCGTTCATCGCGAGGGTCATGTGCTTGACCCGCCCGCCGACGAGGACGGTGACCTCCGAGTCGGCCGACGCCGCCACCAGCTCGGTGAGCTCACGCAGCGCGTCGAGCGACTTCGGCGCCTTGGCCAGCACCACGCGGGCGCCGTCCACCAGCTCGGGAGCGAGCGGCAGGGAGCGGTACGTGCCGGTCAGCCCGGTGCGCTCGGCGTTGCGGGCCAGGGCCAGCTCCCCCACCAGCAGGTCCTGGTGCACGCGGACGTCGCGGGCGCCGGCGCCCACCGCCCCGAGGGTCAGCGCGCCGTGCGAGTCGTCGACCACGACCACCCGGCCGGGCCCGGCCGCCGCGATCGCCGCGCCGGCCTCGGCGAGCAGCAGCCGGTCGGTGGCGTCGACGGCGACCAGGTCCGGCGCCTCGACGTCCGGCTCGCGCCGCAGCTGCGCGAACAGCTCCTCGCGACCGGCCCCGCTGCAGGGGCCTGCCGCGAGCCTGCGAGCGGTGGGGGGCAGGGGGTCCTCTCTCAGACGCCGGAGAGGCCGACCGGGCAGGAGACGCCCGTCGAGTGGATCGGGGAGTACCCGTTGGGCACCTCGTGGAGGTACTGCTGGTGGTGGTCCTCGGCGTGGTGGAAGTGGCCCAGCGGCGCGATCTCGGTGGTGATCTCGCCGTAGCCGGCCTCGGTGAGCCGGGCCTGGAACGCCTCCCGGCTGGCCAGCGCGGCCGCCTCCTGCTCGGGGCCGTTGACGTAGATCGCCGACCGGTACTGCGTCCCGACGTCGTTGCCCTGGCGCATGCCCTGGGTCGGGTCGTGGTCCTCCCAGAAGACCGTGAGCAGCTGCTCGTAGGAGATCACCGCCGGGTCGAAGACGACCAGGGAGAACAGCATGCTACGAGCGTAGGCGCGCAGGGCAAGCGCCCGACCCGGACGGCGGGGACGGCGCCCCGGCGGCAGGATCGACCCGGAGGAGCACCGAGCCGGGAGGAGCACCGATGGCCGGGACGACGCGCGAGTGGCACCTGGCCGCCCGCCCGCACGGCGAGCCCACGCCGGAGGACTTCCGGCTGGTCGAGGTGCCGGTGCCCGACCCGGCCGAGGGGCAGGTCGTCGTCCGCGTGGTGGCCATGTCGGTCGACCCGTACATGCGCGGCCGGATGCGCTCGGCCCCGTCCTACGCGCCGTCCTGGGAGGTGGGCGAGGTGATGCGGGGCGGTGCGGTCGGCCGGGTGGTCGCCTCCCGCGCGCCGGACCTGCCCGAGGGCGCCCTGGTGCTCACCGACGCGGCGTGGCGGGAGGTCGCCGTCCTGGACGCCGCGGCGGTCACCCGGCTGCCGTCGCTGACCGACGTCCCGCCCTCGTGGTTCCTCGGGGTGCTCGGCATGCCCGGCCTCACCGCGTACACCGGGCTGTTCCGGATCGCCGGGTTCACCGCCGGGGAGGACGTCTACGTCTCCGCCGCCGCGGGCGCCGTGGGCAGCCTGGTCGGGCAGTTCGCCCGGCTGCGCGGCGCCGGACGGGTCGTGGGCAGCGCCGGGAGCCCGGCCAAGGTCGCCTGGCTCACCGGTGAGCTCGGCTTCACCGCCGCCTTCGACCACCACGACGGCCCGGTGGCGCTCTCGCTGGCCGAGGCGGCACCCGACGGCATCGACGTCTTCTTCGACAACGTCGGCGGCGCGCACCTGGAGGCCGCGATCGGGGTGCTGCGGGTGCACGGGCGGGCGGCGCTGTGCGGGTCGATCTCCGGCTACAACGCCGTCGAGCCGCCGCCCGGGCCGCGGAACCTCTCGCTGATGGTGGGCAAGCGGCTGACCCTGCGCGGGTTCCTCGTCGGCGACCACGGCGACCTGCGGGAGGAGTTCACCGGGACGGTCTCGGGCTGGCTCCGGTCGGGCGAGCTCGTCGTCCGGGAGACCGTCCACGAAGGGATCGAGAGCGCCGTCCCGGCGTTCCTGGACCTGCTGCGCGGGGCCAACACCGGGAAGATGGTCGTCCGGCTGGCACCCGACCCCGACTGAGCTCGCGGGGTTCGGGGCAGTCTGGTGCCCATGTGGCTCTTCCTGACCCGCCGCTTCCGCATGTGGCTGGTGCTCTCCGTCGTCGTCCCGCTGACCTCCGGCCTGCTGCGCCGGGCCGGCCGCGCCCTGGAGCGGCGCACCGGGTCCACCGCGCTCACCCGGGGGCTCTACCGCGCCGGCGACCTCGGTGACCGGGCCCGCGCCACGCTCCGTGGCGAGCGCCGCCGACGGCGCCGGTGACGGCCGGCCCCGCCCTCGACTCCGTCCTGCCGCCCGGGCCGCTGCGGGCGCTCGCGGTGTTCTGCCACGGCGGCACGGTGGCCAGCGTCGAGCCGCCGCGGGAGCGGGCGCTGTCCCTGCTGCGGATGCGGGCGATCGAGCAGTTCGTCCGCGCGTCGACCGCGGGGCAGGGGGTCGGCACGTACCTGGTCCGCTACCGGGTGGCCGGCTGGAACGCGGAGGCGGCCGACGCCTACGCCGACGTCCGCTGGACCCTCGACGAGCTGCGGGCCCGCCACGGCGACGACGTCCCGGTGGTGCTGGTGGGCCACTCGATGGGCGGCCGGGCGGTGCTGCGCGCCGGCGGGGACGCATCGGTGCGGGCGGTGTGCGCGCTGGCCCCGTGGACCCCGCCCGGCGAGCCGGTGGAGCACCTGCGGGACCGGACCGTGGCGGTGCTGCACGGGCGGGGCGACCGCTGGGTGCCGGCGGCGCTGTCGGCGGAGTTCGCCGTCCGGGCCCGGGACGCCGGCGCCCGGATCGCCCGGTTCACCATCGCCGGCGGGCACAGCATGGTGCGGCGCGCGCCGGTCTGGCACACGTTCGTGCGCGACGTCGTCCTGGCCGGGTCGGAGCTGGCGCCGTGGCGGACGGACCTGCGCGCGGCGCTGGAGCAGTCGGAGCTGGCCGTTCCGCTGTGAGCGGTCGTGTCCGCTCGCGGCCGGCGCCGGCCTCCCGCCCGCGACTGCCGGGTCGGCCTCGCGCCGCCTGAGCGGAGTGCGAGGGACGAGGATCCCTCGCTCCTCGCACTCCGCGCTGCACACTCAGGAGAACAGCGCGCTGTAGCCGTTGAGCGCCGGCTGGCCGCCGAGGTGGGCGTAGAGCACCGTGGACGACGGGTCGATCTCGCGCCGGCCGACCAGGTCGATCGTCGCGGCCATCGACTTCCCCTCGTACACCGGGTCGGTGACCATGCCCTCCGTGCGGGCGGCGAGCTCCATCGCGCGGATCGTCGTCTCGTCGGGGATGCCGTAGACCCCGGCGTGGAAACGCTCGTCGAGCTCGACGTCGTCGCGGGTGAGCTCCCGGCGCAGGTCGATCCGGGAGCCGGTGCGCTGGGCGATGCGCAGCACCTGTTCCCGGGTCTCGGCCGGCTTGGCCGACGCGTCGATGCCGAGCACCCGCCGCGGCCGGCCGCCGTCCTCCTCCAGCTTGGCGAAGCCCGCCACCATCCCGGCCTGCGTGGAGCCGGTCACCGAGCACACGACGACGGTGTCGAAGAAGACGCCGAGCTCGGCCTCCTGCGCGGCCACCTCCTCCGCCCAGCCGGCGAAGCCCAGGCCGCCCAGCGGGTGGTCGCTCGCCCCGGCCGGGATCGCGTAGGGCCTGCCACCGCGGGCCTCGATCTCGGCGAGCGCGGCCTCCCAGCTCTCCTTGAACCCGATGCCGAAGCCGGCCTTGACCAGCCGGACGTCGGCCCCGGCCAGCCGGCTGATCAGGATGTTGCCGACCTTGTCGTAGACGGCGTCGGGCCAGTCGACCCAGCTCTCCTGCACGAGCACGCACTGCAGCCCGACCCGCGCGGCGACCGCGGCCACCTGGCGGGTGTGGTTGCTCTGCACGCCGCCGATCGAGACCAGCGTGTCGCAGCCCTGCGCCAGCGCGTCGGCCACGAGGTACTCGAGCTTGCGGGTCTTGTTGCCGCCGAAGGCGATGCCGGAGTTCACGTCCTCCCGCTTGGCCCACACCGCGGCGCCGCCGAGGTGCTCGGTGAGCCGGTCGAGCCGGTGCACCGGCGACGGGCCGAACAGCAGCGGGTGGCGGGGGTAGTCAGACAGGGCCATCGGGGGTCTCCTCCAGTTCGGACAGCAGCGCCGTCCAGATCTCGGTGGTCGTGGCGACGGCGGCGTCGACGTCGGAGGCCGCACAGGCGGCGATCAGGCGGTCGTGCAGGACGACGGACTCCCGGCCGTGCGCCGCGGCGAAGCGGGCCCGCTCCAGCCGTCGGACGGCGGGGGTGTAGCGGTCGATGGTCGCGGCGACGGCGGCGTTGCCGCAGCGGGCGACCGGGACGGCGTGCAGCTCGTCGTCGGCGGCCAGCGCCGCATCGACGTCCCCGGCCGCGACCGCGGCGGCGAACCGCTCGTTGGCCGCCCGCATGGCGGCGACGTCGTCCGGGGTCGTGACCGGCACCGCCTCGCGGACGGCGAGCTCGTGCATCGCCCGGACGACGGCGGCGGCGTCGCGGACGTCGCGCACCCGCAGCGGCGTCACCCGCGTGTGGCTCTGCGGCTTGGCCTCGACCAGGCCCTCGTCGGCCAGCCGGGCCAGCGCCGCGCGCACCGGGGCGACCGACAGCCCGAGGCGGGCGGCCAGCTCGGCGTCCTTGACCACCGCCCCGGGCGCGAGGTCGCCGGAGACGATCGCCTCCCGGATGCGCACGAGGGCGACGTCGCGCAGCAGCACGCGGCCGACCGGAGCGAGGGACACAACTGACATCTCAGATGTCAGATCCCGATGCGTCAAGGGGCCGGACCGGTGCGGTCCTCGGCAGGAACGGACCTCGTGGCCGGCGACGGGCACCGCGACGATCAACACGGTGATCGACGACTGGAGCACGGCGCCCGCCGAGGCCGCCGCCCAACAGCTGCGGCTGCTCGTCAGCCGTGCGCCGGTGGCGGGTCGTCGGAGAGGCGCGCCCAGAGCAGCTCGTCGTGCTCGACCCCGTCGCCGTAGCGGTACGAGCGGCGCAGCCGCCCCTCGAGGCTGAAGCCGGCCTTCTCCGCGACCCGTGCCGAGGCGGCGTTCTCCACGGCGTGGCACAGCTCCACCCGGTCGATGCCGAGGGCGGGGAAGGACCAGCGACAGACGGCGTCGACCGCGACGGGGGCCACGCCACGCCCCCGGGCCGCGGGCACGGTCCAGTAGCCGACCTCCGCGTCACCCCGCCCGCGGTCGATGGAGTGCAGGGACACCGACGCGAGCAGCGCGCCCGCGGGATCGACGACGGCCCACGCGGCGCGGTCCTCGAGGGCCGGGTCCATCCGCACCCGCACCATCAGGGCGGCGTCCTCCCGCGACACGGTGCCCGCCCCGCTCCACAGCCGGCAGGCCGGGTCCTGCAGGGCGGCGAACACCGCAGGGACGTCGTCCGCCCGCCAGGGCCGCAGGCGCAGCGCACCGGCGACCAGCTCGTCAGGGATCACGGGAGGGCATCGTGCCCCACCCTCCTGCGGCGGCGATCACGACGCTGTGGCGGCGACATGCCGACCGCCGACGGCGTGTCGCCACCCCAGCACCATGATCGTCGCGGTGGGGGGCAGGGGGTCGTCTTCAGGCGGGGACGGAGACGCCCACGCCACCGCGGGTGTGCGCACCGTACCGGGCGATCTCCCGGTCCAGGTCCAGCGGCGAGGTCATGGCGGCCCCCTCCAGGAGCTCGGGGGTGATGAACTCGGCCGGCAGCAGCCAGGAGACCTCGAACTCCAGACCGTCCGGGTCGTGGGCGTACAGGGCCTTGGTGGTCACGTGGTCGGACATCCCGACCAGCGCCCCGGCCTGCAGCAGCGCGTCGCGGATCCGGGCGAGCTCGGCGAGCGTGTCGACCTCCCAGGCCAGGTGGTACAGGCCGACGGTGCGCCGGCCGGCCTCGGAGGCGCCGGCGCCCGCGCCGATCTGGAACAGGCCCAGGTCGTGGTCGTTGCTCGACCCCTCGGCCTGCAGGAACACCGCGGCGCCGGGGATCTCCATCTTCACCCGGAAGCCGAGCACGTCGCGGTAGAAGGCATGGCTGCGGGCGACGTCACGGACGTAGAGGACGGCGTGGTTGAGGCGCTGGATGGGCATGGTCGGGCTCCTGTCTCCGGTCGACGGGGCCCAGTCTGCGCGAGGTTGCTTGAGACTTCAAGTATCTGCCCCGCCTCGTCGGGTAGGGCTCGCCCTGGACCACTCGCGCGTACCCGTCCTCGAGGCCCTGCAGGAGTTCCGCCGCCGGGGGGACGTCGTCCACGGCCCGCCCGGCCACAAGCAGGGCCGCGGCGCCGACCCGCGGGTGGTCGAGGTGGTCGGCGAGGGCGTGTTCGCCTCCGACGTCCTGTCGCTCAACGGGCTCGACGACCGGCGCGAGTCGCAGGCGATCACCACCGAGGCCGAGGACCTCATGGCCGACGCCGTCGACGCCGAGCGGCACCTGGCCCACCCGCCGGAGCCCGAGGACGTCCGCCGGGCGCTGGCCCGGCACCCCGACGCCAAGGGGATGCTGCTGATCACCCCGACCGACTGGGGCACCTGCGCCGACATCGCCGGTGTCGCGGAGGCCTGCCACGAGCGCGACCTGCCGCTCATCGTCGACGAGGCCTGGGGCACCCACCTGCCGTTCCACGCGGACCTGCCGGCCTGGGGGATGGACGCCGGGGCGGACGTCGTCGTGACCAGCGCGCACAAGATGGGCGGGGCGATCGAGCAGAGCTCGGTGTTCCACCTCAAGGGCGAGCGGGTCAGTGCGGACGTGCTCGAGCAGCGGGAGGACCTGCTCGGCACGACCAGCTCCTCGGCGCTGGTCTACCTCACCCTCGACGGCTGGCGGCGGCAGATGGTCGAGCAGGGCCGCGACCTGCTGGGGACGGCGATCGCCCGGGCGCTGCGGGTGCGGGAGGCCGTCGCCGGGATGCCGGGCCTGGAGGTCATGGGCCGCGAGGTCATCGGCACCGGCGGCGCCTTCGACCTCGACCCGCTGGCGATCACCATCGACGTCCGGGGCTGGGCATCACCGGCTTCCAGGCCGGCGACTGGCTGCGCGCCGACTGCCACGTCGACCTGGGCTCGGCCGACACCGCCCGGGTCAACGCCCGGCTCACCCACGCCGATGACGACGAGACCGAGAAGGTCCTGGTCGACGCCCTGCGCGCGCTCGTGGACGCCGCCCCGTCGATGGAGCGCCCGCCGCGGGTGGACCTACCCTCGCCGCCGGCCCTGGAGCTCGAGCAGGCCATGACCCCGCGGGAGGCCTTCTTCGCCCGCGCGGAGCAGGTCCCGGCGGCCGAGGCGGTCGGCCGGGTCGCCGCGGAGATGGTCAGCCCCTATCCGCCGGGGGTGCCGGTGCTGGCGCCCGGTCAGCGGATCGGCCAGGAGGTCGTCGACTACCTGACCAGCGGCGTCCGGGCCGGGATGCTCGTCCCGGACGCGGCGGACCCGTCGATGGAGACCCTCCGCGTCGTCGCCTGATGACAGCCACGGGAGCATCGCAGCGAGCGAGGCGAGCCGACAGCACAGCGAGCGAGGAGCGGACCGTGGCACGGGATCAGGCCATGGGCATCGCCTGATGACAGCCACGGGAGCATCGCAGCGAGCGCCAGCGAGCGAGGAGCGGACCGTGGCGCGGGATCAGGCCATGGGCATCGCCTGATGACAGCCACGGGAGCTCATGAACCCCGCGGCAGGCGCACGGTGACCGAGGCGGTCGACGTCGTCGTCCCGGTGTCGCTGCGCTTCCTCCTGCCGGGACGGGACCGGCACCGGGGTGTCCGGCGGATGCGGTTCGACCCGGACGCCACGCTCGGCCACGTCGTCCAGGCCGCCGGGGTGCCGCTGACCGAGGTCGGTGGCCTCCGGGTCGACGGGACCCCCACCGCCGCATCCGAGCGGACGCGGCCGGGGAGCACCGTGGAGGTGACGGAGGCGGCCCGGCCGCAGCCGCTGGCGTCGGGTGGCTTCCTGCTGGACGTCGGGCTGGGCGCGCTGGCCCGCCGGCTGCGGTTGCTCGGCCTGGACGCCGCGTGGTCCAACGACGCCGACGACCCCGACCTCGTGGCCCGCGCGGCGGCGGAGGAGCGCGTCCTGCTCACCCAGGACCGCGGCCTGCTGATGCGGCGGGCGCTGCCCTCCGGAGCCCTGGTGCGCGGCGCCCGCCCCGACGACCAGCTCGCCGACGTCCTCGACCGGTTCGCTCCCCCGCTGGCGCCACTCACCCGGTGCACCGCCTGCGGCGCCGCGTTGCAGCCGGTCGCCAAGGCGGAGATCGCCGACCGGCTGCCGCCGGGTACGCGGCGGACCTACCACGAGTTCTCCCGCTGCCCGGCGTGCGGCCGGGTCTACTGGCGCGGCGCGCACGCCCGCCGGATCGGGGCGGTCGTCGCGGCGGCGCAGCGGCGGGGCACCGGCACCGGCACCGGCACCGCGTAGGACAGCCTCACCTCGGCCCCCGGGGGCCACACGTTGGCCCCGGCGTGTCACCCGCGACGGGCACAGGAAGGAGCGCCCACCCACCCGCTCCACCGCTGCGAGGCCGCCGTGTACCTCTCGAAGACCGAGGCCGCCGTCCTGCCCACCACCCTCGTCGGCGCCCCCCGACCGGGCCGCGACACGAGCGGACGGCGGCGCATCTGGCCGCTGCTGGGCCCGGCCTTCGTCGCCGCGGTGGCCTACGTCGACCCGGGCAACTTCGCGACCAACTTCTCCGGCGGCGCCACGTTCGGCTACACGCTGCTGTGGGTGATCGTGGCGGCCAACCTCATGGCGATGCTCATCCAGTCGCTCACCGCCAAGCTCGGGCTGGCGACCGGGCGGGACCTCGCCACGCTCTGCCGCGAGCAGCTGCCCCGCCCGGTGACGCGGGGCCTGTGGCTGCAGGCCGAGGCGGTCGCCATCGCCACCGACCTGGCCGAGATCGTCGGCGGCGCGGTCGCGCTCAACCTGCTCTTCGGGGTGCCGCTGCCGATCGGCGGGGTCATCACCGCGGTCGTGGCGTTCGTGCTGCTGGCCGCGCAGTCCCGCGGGCACCGGCCTTTCGAGCGGGTGATCGCCGGGCTGCTGCTGGTGATCGGCCTGGGCTTCGGCTACACGCTGGTGGGCTCCGGCGTCGACGTGGGCGGGGTCGCGGGCGGCCTGGTGCCCTCGTTCTCCGGGTCGGAGAGCCTGCTGCTGGCCACCGGGATCCTGGGCGCGACGGTGATGCCGCACGTCATCTACGTGCACTCCGCGCTCACCCCGGGCCGCTACGGCGACGTGGTCACCGCCGGGCGCACCGCGTCCGGCCGCCGCCGGCTGCTTAAGGCCCAGCGGATCGACGTCCTGGTGGCGATGGGGCTGGCCGGGCTGGTCAACGCCGCGATGCTGGTGATCGCCGCCCAGCTGTTCACCGCCGACGACGGCATCGCCTCGCTGGAGAGCGTGCACGCCGGGCTGGGCGACCAGCTGGGCACCGGGGCCGCGCTCGCCTTCGCCCTCGCCCTGCTCGCCTCGGGTTTCGCCTCCTCGTCGGTCGGCACCCACGCCGGCCAGGTGGTCATGGCCGGCTTCCTGCGCCGGCACATCCCGGTGCTCGCCCGCCGGCTGATCACCCTGGCGCCGGCCCTGGCGGTGCTGGTCCTGGGCGGTGACCCGACGACGGCGCTGGTCTGGTCGCAGGTGGTGCTCTCCTTCGGCATCCCGTTCGCCCTGGTGCCGCTGCTGTGGCTGACCGCCCGCCGCTCCGTCATGGGGAACTGGGTCAACCGGCCGGTCACCACGATCGCCGGTGCGGTCGTCGCCGCGCTGATCATCGGCCTGAACGCCCACCTGCTGCTGGGCTTCGTCCTCGGGTGAAGGACCCCCTCGCCCCACCGCTCGCAGGCTCGCGGTGGGGTGAGGGCGTCGGGCGCCATGATCACGGGGGCACCGGCGGACTGGGGACACCGGCGGACGGCGGCAGCGGCGCAGCGGGCTAGGCTGGCAGCACAACCGAACACACAGCAGGGGAGCGCTTCGGCGCTGAGAGTGCGGGATCCCGCAGACCCTCGAACCTGATCCGGGTCATGCCGGCGCAGGGAGTCTGGAGGAAGTCATGGCCGAGCAGGCCGTCCGTCCGTCGTCGGCTGCGCCCAGCGGGGCGCGTGCGCGCTGGCGCACCGTCGACATCGTCGTCACCGCCGTCCTGGGCGTCGCCTTCGGCGTCGTCTTCTGGGCCTGGGGCCTGCTGTGGGCGGGCACCGGCACGGCCTTCGCCGCCTTCCCGCCCGCGCAGGCGTTCATGTACGGCGTCTGGCTCATCCCCGCCGTGCTCGCCCCGCTGGTGGTGCGCAAGCCCGGCGCCGGCCTGTTCGCCGAGCTGGTCGCCGCGATCGTCTCCGCCCTGCTCGGCTCGGCGTGGGGGACGACGACGATCGTCTACGGCCTGCTCCAGGGCCTGGCCGGCGAGGCGGGGTTCGCCGTCGCCCGGTACCGCCGGTTCGGCTGGCCGCAGGCGCTGCTGTCCGCGGCGCTGGCCGGCGCGATGGCCGCCGTCCTCGACCTCGTCTACTACTACCCGGACTGGACCGCGGGCTGGAAGACGACCTACGTGGCGCTGGTCGTGGCCAGCACCGCCGTCATCGCCGGGCTCGGCAGCACGGCGCTGACCCGGGCGCTGGCCGCCAGCGGTGCGCTCTCGGCGTTCGCCTCCGGCCGCACCCGGGTCTGACGCTGACCGACGGTTCCCCGGCCGCCGTCCGGCTGGCCGGGTGGGGCTTCCGGCACGCCACCCGGCGGGCCTGGGCGGTCCGGGACGTCGACCTGGTGGTCGCCCCCGGTGAGCGGGTGCTGCTCACCGGCGCCTCCGGGGCGGGCAAGTCCACGCTGCTGCGGGCGCTGGGCGGACTGCTGGAGCCCGAGAGCGGGGACGCCGTCGGCGAGCTGACCGTCGACGGGCAGCGGCCCGACCGGCGGCGGCAGCGCGTCGGCATGGTCTTCCAGGACCCCGACTCGCAGCTGGTCATGACCCGCGCCGGGGACGACGTCGCCTTCGGGCTGGAGAACGTCGGCACCCCGCCGGCCGCGATCGGGCCGGCCGTGGACGCCGCCCTGGCCGCGGTCGGGTTCGACCTCGGCCGGGACCGGGCGACCGGCGCGCTCTCGGGCGGGCAGAAGCAGCGGCTGGTGCTGGCCGGCGCGCTCGCCCCCCGCCCCGGCCTGCTGCTCCTCGACGAGCCGACCGCCCAGCTGGACCCGGACGGCGCCGAGCTGGTGCGCGGCGCGGTCTCCCGGGCCGTCGCCGACCGCAGCGCCACGCTGGTGGTCGTCGACCACGACGCCGCGTCCTGGCTGCCGCTGGTCGACCGCGTCGTCGAGCTGCGGGTGGACGGCGGCGTGGTGGAGCACGGTCCCGGGTGGGCACCGGCTCCGTTGCGGTTCCCCGACCGGCGGACGCATCCCGCCGGGGCGGTGCTGCTGGCGGCGGAGGCGGCCGGCTACACCCACCGCGGCGCGGCCACCCCGGCGCTGCCGCCGGTCGACGCCGTCCTGCGGGCGGGCCGGACCCTGACCGTCACCGGACCAAACGGCACCGGCAAGTCCACGTTGGCGCTGCTGTTGGCCGGCCTGCGGAGGCCGACCACCGGCCGGGTCACCGCCGGGCCGGCGCTCACGGCGGGGCTGCGGCGCCCGGACCGGCCGCCGTCCCGCTGGCGGGCCGGCGAGCTGGTCGCGCGGGTCGGCACCGTCTTCCAGCACCCCGAGCACCAGTTCCTCACCGGCCGGGTGCGCGACGAGCTCTCGCTCGGCCCGCTGCGCGCCGGCGCCGGCGAGGGCGCGGCCCACCGGCGCGCCGACGAGCTGCTCGAGCGGCTCGGCCTCGCGCCGCTGGCCGACGCCAACCCCTTCACCCTCTCCGGCGGGCAGCAGCGGCGGCTGTCGGTCGCCACCGCGCTGGCCACCCGCCCGCCGGTCCTGGTGCTCGACGAGCCGACCTTCGGCCAGGACAGGGACACCTGGTCGGAGCTCGTGGCGCTGCTGGCCGAGCAGCAGGACGACGACCGCGCCCTGTGCCTGGTGACCCATGACGCCGACGTGGTCGCCGCACTGGCCGACGACGTCCTGAGCCTCGGGGCCCCGGTGGCGGTCCCGTGACCGCGCCGCTCGCCCTCGGCCCGGTGCGCCCGGTCCCGCTGTCGGCGGTGAACCCGGTCGCCCAGCTGGGCGCCATCGCCGTCCTCACCGTCGTGCTCCTGGTCAGCGGCGACCCGGTCACCCCGGCGGTGGTGCTCGCCGCCGAGCTGGCGCTGCTGCCGGCCGCCGGCCTCACCACCCCGCGGGAGGTCCTGCGCCGGACCTGGCCGCTGCTGCTCAGCGCGGCCGGGGTCGCCTGGGTCAACGTCGCCTTCGGCGCGGCCGACGGCGCGGCCGCCTGGCTCAGCGGCGGGACCTGGGGCCTGCGGGTGATCGCGCTGGCGCTGCCAGGCATCCTGCTCGTGGCCTCCACCGACCCGGTCCGGCTGGCCGACGCGCTCACCCTGCACTGGCGCGTGCCGACGCGGTTCGCCTACGGCGCCCTGGCCGCGCTGCGCCTGGTCCCGCTGCTGGCCGCGGAGTGGGAGACCATCCGGCTGGCCCGGCGGGCCCGGGGTGTCGACGCGGGGGCGAACCCGGCGGCCCGGGCCCGGCTGCTCGCCGGCACGGCGTTCGCCCTGCTGGTGGCGGCGATCCGGCGCGGGACCCGGCTGGCGACGGCGATGGACGCCCGCGGGTTCGACTCCGGCGTCCCCCGCTCCAACGCCCGGGGCTCGGTGCTGCGCGCCCGCGACGGCTGGTTCGTCGCCGGCGCGGTCGCCGTCTGCGCCGCCGCCGTGGCGCTGAGCGTGACCACCGGGGCCTGGGACCCGCTGCTCGGCTGAGGCCCCGCGCCGTCAGGCCGCGGGCACCGGGCGGCGGGACCGGCCGGGCAGCACGAGGTTGAGGACGACGGCGACCACGGCTGCGACGACGATCCCCGAGTCGAACAGCGCCCCCCACTCGCCGGTCACCCGGTCCACGGCGTCCGGCGCGGCGGCGATCCCCCGGCCCAGGCCCACCGAGAGCGCCACGATCAGCAGCCCGCGGGTGTCCAGGCCGTCCTTGCTCAGCAACTGCACGCCGATCGCGCACACCATGCCGAACAGGACCAGCACGCCCCCGCCGAGCACCGCCGGCGGGATCGCGGCCAGCACCGCCGCGACCTGCGGGAGCAGGGACAGCCCGACGAGGACGAGCGCGCCGATGGTCACCACGTGGCGGCTCATCTGCTTGGTGAGGGCGACCAGGCCGATGTTCTGGCTGAACATCGTCGTCGGCAGGGCGCCGAACACCCCGCCGAGGACGGCGCTGCCACCCTCGGCCAGGATGCCGCCGCGCAGCTCGCGGGAGGTGGCCGGGCGCCCCGCCCCGCCCTCGGTGACCGCGTGGACGGTGCCCACCGAGTCGACCATGTTGACCACGCCGACGACGGCCATCGAGAGCACCGCGACGAGCGGGAAGGACACCCCGAACTCGAACGGGGTGGGCACGGCCACCAGCGGCCGGTCGCCGACGCCGGAGAGGTCCAGCAGGCCCAGCGGGATCGCGACGAGGTAGCCGACGACGACGGCGACGAGCACCGAGGCGGTGCACAGCAGCCCGCGGCAGAACTGGTTGAGCACCACGGTGAGCACGAGCACGAGCGCGGCGACGCCCAGGTTCACCGGCGAGCCGAAGTCGGGTGACCCCACGCCTCCGGCGGCCAGGTTGACGCCGCTGGGCAGCAGTCCCAGCCCGATCACCAGGATGATCGTCCCGGTCACCACGGGCGGGAAGAGGAACGCGATGCGGTGGATGCCGAGCGCGATCGCCACCTGGACGGCGGCGGTCACCAGCACCCCGCCGAGGACGGCGGACAGCCCGTACTCCCCCGCGAGCGGCACGGCGACGGCGATGAACGCGAAGCCCGAGCCCATCATCAGCGGCAACCGGCTGCCGACCGGGCCGATGCCGACGGTCTGCAGCAGGGTGGCCAGCCCCGCGCACAGCAGCGCGGCCTGGACCAGCAGGACCGCCTCGCCGGTCGTCGCGCCGATGACGCCGGCCAGGAGGATCGCCGGCGTGAGGTTCGACGTGAACATCGCCAGGACGTGCTGCAGCCCGAGCGGCACCGCGACGGTCCACGGCGGGCGGGCATCGGGGTCGGCGCGGTCGTAGGCGGGGGCGGTCGTCGGCTCGGTGGTCGTCATCGGGACTCCTGGGGCTGGGCGTCGGTCCGCCAGCAGGGTCGCTGAGCCGTGTTCCGGGCCGGTGTCGTCGCCATTGCGGTGCGGGGACCCCCGGGTCGGGGCGCTACGGTGCCGCCCGTGCCGACGCGCTACGTGGTGCTGCTCCGGGGCGTCAACCTGGGGCGCGCGCGGCAGATGGGGATGCCCGAGCTGCGGGAGGCCCTGACCGCGCGCGGCCACGGCGGCGTCCGCACCCACCTGCGCAGCGGCAACGTGGTCCTGGACAGCCCGCTGTCCGCCGACGAGCTGACCGCCGACGTCGAGGCGGCGCTGCGGGAACGGTTCGGCTTCGAGGTCCCCGTCGTGGTCCGTACCGGGACGGAGGTCGCCGACCTGGTGGCCGCCGACCCGCTCGGTGCCGTCGCCACGGACCCGGCTCGGCTGCTCGTCACCTTCCTGCGCCGGCCGCCCGACCCCGAGCGGGTGGCCGCGCTGCCCCCGGCCGACCGCGGCGAGTACCGGGTCGTCGGGCGAGAACTGCTGCTCTGGCTGCCCGACGGGATCGCCGGCACGCCGCTGGCGTCCTGGCGCTGGGACACGCTGCTCGGCGTGCCCGGGACCTCGCGGAACTGGAACACCGTCCGGAAGCTGGCCGAGCTGGGCACGGTGTGACGCCCGTTACAGACAGGTTTAGCGGGCGTCCGGTGGTGCCATACGCAGGTGTTCGGCTCACCCGCGGGCCGCAGCGAGGTGCGCCTCCGGGCGACGAGCACGTGAGGGGACCAGCGGCGTGACACGGGAGACGGCCCGGCCGGTCTGGCCGTCGGCCACTCCTCCGGCGGCCCACGAGGGCCTCCGGTGGGAGCTCGCCGACGTCGCCGAGCTGCCGCGGGTCCGGGCGGAGCTGCGTCGGCACCTCAGCGCCGCCGACCCCACCGCGGCCGACCTCCGCGACCGGCTGGTGCTCGCCCTCGACGAGATGGCCTCCAACGCGCTGCGGCACGGTGGTGGTCGGGTGGCGGCGGCGGTCCGCGGAACCGGGGCGGGCTGGCTGATCGAGGTCTCCGACAGCGCGGCCGCCACGCCGCCGACGCCCGCGGTGGGCCGCGACCCCAGCGAGGGCGGCCTGGGGCTGTACCTCATCGCCGAGCTGGCCACCGACCACGGCTGGTACGTGTCCGCCGGTGCCAAGCACGTCTGGGCCCTGCTGGCGCCCTGACACCACGGCCAGGAGCCGTCCCGACCTGAGCTGAGCCCACCCGCGACCCTCGTCGGGAACCCTCCGGGCCCCGCTCCTGGCACCGCACCACGACCGAGTGGCCGGCCCGCCGACCTCAGCCTTGCGGGTGCAGCCGGATGGCGACCAGGGCGATGTCGTCCTGCAGGCCCTCCGGTCGCAGCCGCTCGATCACCGCGTCACAGAACTGCTCGAGGGGCAGGCTGCCCAGCTCGGCCAGCGCGCCGCGCAGCCGGGCGATGCCCTCGTCCAGCGGCAGGTCACGCCCCTCCACCAGGCCGTCGGTGTAGAGCAGCACGGTGGCGCCGCGCCGGAAGGTCACCACGTGTTCACTGCGCCGGGCGGCCGGGTCGACGCCCAGCATGAGCTCCGGGCGCTCCCCGGCGAGCTCCTCCACCCGCCCGTCGGCGTGCAGCAGCAGCGGCGGCGGGTGCCCGGCGTTGGACCAGCGCAGGCTGGTCAGCCCGGCGGCGCGCTGCTCCGGCGTCTGCTCGACCCGCGCGACGGCCGCGGTCGCCATCGTGCGCATGCCCAGGCCCTCGATCGCGGCGTCGAGGTCGGCGAGGACCCGGGCCGGGCCGACGTCGGGCCGGTGCGCGATGCCGCGCAGCATCCCGCGCAGCTGGCCCATGGCGGCCGCGGCGGCGGTGTCGTGACCGACGACGTCGCCGATGACCAGCACGGTCGACCCGCCCGGCTGCAGGAAGGCGTCGTACCAGTCGCCGCCCACCTCGGCGACCTGGACCGCCGGCAGGTAGCGCACCACGATCTCCGCGGAGTCGGCGGACGGCGGCTCGGTGAGCAGGCTGCGCTGCAGGCCCTCGGCCAGGCTGCGCTGCTGCTCGTAGAGGCGGGCGTTGTCCAGCGCCAGCGCCATCCGGGAGGCGACCTCCTGCGCGGCCGCGACGTCGTCGGCGCCCACCCGCGGCCGGTCCGGCGACCGGTAGACGCTGAGCGCACCCAGAGTGCGCCCGCGGGCCGACAGCGGCAGGGTCACCGCCGTCCGCGGCGCCAGCTGCCAGAACAGCTCCGCCGCCTCACCGGTCAGGGTGTCGCCCACCGTGGCGGCGACGTCATCGACGGTCAGCGTCCGGCCCGAGGCCAGCGCCCGCATGACCGGCGCGTCGGGGCGGATGGCGGCGAGGCGGAGGCTCGCGTAACGCTCCACCGTGGGCCGGACGGCGGGGTCGCCGTGCCAGGAGCCGACGTCCCGCATCCGGCCGTCCTCCCCCGCCAGGCTGACGATCGCCCAGTCGCCCAGCACCGGGACGACCGCCTCGGCGAGCCGCTGCAGCGCGGCCTCCTCACCCTTGCCCGCGGTCAGCGTCTCGGCGGTCACCGCGCTGACCTCGGCGATCATCGCCAGCCGGGCGGCGCCGGCGCGCGCCCGCTCCTCGGCCGCCCGGCGCTCGGTGACGTCGAGGAAGTACACCGACAGCCCGTCGGGGCCCGGCCACGCCCGCACCTCGTACCAGGCGTCCAGCGGCGGCGGGTAGTAGGCCTCGAAGACCCGCTCCTCGCCGGTGGCCGCCGCCCCGCGGTAGTGGACCTCGAAGTCGCTGTCCACGGCATGCGGGTAGAGCTCCCAGATGTCGCCACCGAGCAGCTCCGCGCGGGAGCGGCCCAGCACCCGCTCGGCCTCGGCGTTGACGTAGGAGAACCGCCACTGCCGGTCGAGGGCGAAGAACGCCGCGTTCATCGACTCCAGCACCCGGGCGACACGGGCGTCGGCGTGCCGGTGGTCGGTGGTGTCGTAGCCGGCACCCAGCAGGCGGACGGCGACCCCGTGGGCGTCGGCGAGCGCGCGGCCGCGGCCCTGCACCCAGCGGGTCTCCCCGGTGGGCAGGACGATGCGGAACTCCGCGTCGTACTCCCCGCACGTGTCGATCGCGCCCTGCAGGGCGGCCAGCGTCCGATCCCGGTCGTCCGGGTGCACCCGCGCGGCGAAGGCGTCGATGGTCTGGTCGAACGTCGCGCGGTCGTGGCCGAAGATCGCCAGCAGCCGGTCGTCCCAGGTCAGCCGGCCGGTGACCAGGTCCCAGTCGAAGCTGCCGATGCCGGCGGCGTCGATCGCGAGGTCGAAGCGGAGCCGGGCGAGCTCGGGGTCGGGGTACCCGGCCACCGGGCGCGGCCGGTCCACGCTCACGTCTCGAGTCACTCGCATTCCAGGGGCCGGGCTGCGGGGGCTGACGCGGCTCGGCCGCGGCCTGGCCGGTGCCCGCGGCGAGACGGCCGGCTGGTCCTTTGTCTCACGGCGTGGCCCTCCGTACAACCGGTGTGGCGCGATCGACACCGCGGACGGGTCCCGCCCCCGGGGGCAGGGAGGGCGGGACCCGAGCGGTCGCGGACGACCGCGTCGTCGTGGAGCGTTCCTCCACCCTGGGGAACGAGCCCGCTGCCGAGGGGTCACGCCTCGTCGAGGAACGACCGACGGCGGGCGCCCCCGGTCCGGGAGGGCGCCCGCCGTCGGGCGGGGAGGGCGGACGGTCGTCGTCCGCCGGCACGAGGGTCACGTCCTGCGTGCGGGCGTCCAGCGTCACGGCGCCCGACGAGCACGGCGGCTCCGTGGCCCGGCCGGTCTGCTGCATCGACTCCCGGCCGCGCCGGGGAGGCGACCCGGCGGCGCGGACCCGCGACGGCGCCCGGCGAGGTCGTGCCGGTCGGACCCGGGGGCGCGGGTGCCGGCGGATGACCTGGTCCCTTCCGCGGACGGGGGCCCGGTGCCACGAGCCGGCCGCCCAGCGGTCTGCGCCTCCCTGGTGGGCCCGCGCGCTGCGTCGGGGCGCAGTCGGCGGGAGGTCGAGGCGAGTACCGGTGGAGCAGGACGACTGGGGCGGCGGGTGCCACCGTCGGGAGGGGACGGGCGGGGCGGTGCGAGGTCGGCCAGGAGGAGCGAGACGGTGCCGAGGCGACGGTCGCGGTCACCGGAGGGGGAAGGCGGTGACCGGCAGCCGGCGGGCTGGCGGGGGTGCGGTGGACGGCGTCCGCGGCGAGGGCCGTGGTCGCGCTGGGATCAGCCGGACGGCGATCCCCGGGCCGGGGGTGGCCGCGGGTCACCCCGCGCCCGGGCCGGGGCGGAGGCCCGGGGCGTCCCTCGGCGGTGCCCGGCCGGCGCGGTTCCCGGGGAGGGGGTGGCCCGCGGTGCCGGCACCTGCCGGGCGAGCGGGGGGACCACCGGGACGCGGGGCGGAGCGACCGGCCGGGGAGCCCGGGCCGGACGGAGCGCCGCGGCGGGGGAAGGCGCCGCGGGCTGGATCGTGGGGGTGTTCGGCAGCTCGGTGAGCACCACCGGGCCGTCGGGGCGGCGAGCCGGGCGGACCGGGCGGCCCCACGCGAGGTGGGCGCCGTCGGGCCCGGCACCCCAGAGGGCCAGGCGGCGGACGAGCGCGCGCAGCCGGGCGCGCAGGGTCGGCCGCGGCGGCTGGTCCGCTGCCGGCCGGGGGGCAGCGACAGCGGCCGGCGGCGCCGGAGGCACGGGCGCCGGTGCGGCGGAGGACGCCGGGCGGGGCCGGGGCACCGGCACCGGCCGGGCGACCGGGAGGGAACGGGCCGGCCGCCGGGTCGCACCCGGCCGCAGCACCGTCGCCCGGCCCGGCCGCGGCCGGCGCAGGGGCAGCTCGTCGGCGCGCTCGAGCACGTCGAGCAGGCCGCTGAGGGTCAGGTCGTCCGCCACGCGGGACGCGCGGGTCACGGGTGCCCGGTCCAACGCCATGACGTCCTCCTGCAGGTAGTTGCCGCGACCGGGGAAGGTGCCGCGGACAAGGGAGAAGGTAGGGACGGCGGCCCGCGCGGACGGCCGTTCGGGACAGCTCCCGGAGAGCGCGTGACCGAACCGTTGCAGCGGGTCTCCGGACCGGCCGGTGACCCCGCGCTCGTCCCAGGGCCTTGTCGACAAGCCGTGCCCTCCCGAGCGTGGGAGCCGCTGGTCAGGGGCTCGGTCATCCCAGGACACGCTGCGGCGCGCCCGCGTGTCGGGGCCCGGTCCGCCGGGTCGGCCCCGGTTTGCCCGGTCGGTCCCGCGTGCCGAGACTCGACCGGTGACCGGACCGGCCGAACCCGAGACCAGGCTGCACCGCGCCGTCAGCGGCCGGCTCCTCTACCTCTTTGTCCTCGGGGACGTCCTCGGCGCGGGCGTCTACGCCCTCGTCGGCGAGGTGGCCGCGGAGGTGGGCGGCGCCATCTGGGTGCCGCTGGTGCTCGCGCTCCTGCTGGCCCTGCTGACGGCCGCCTCGTACGCCGAGCTGGTCACCAAGTACCCGAGGGCGGGCGGGTCGGCGGTGTTCGCCGAGCGGGCGTTCCGGCGTCCGGTGGTCGCCTTCCTCGTCGGCTTCTGCATGCTCGCCGCCGGGGTGACCAGCGCGGCCGGCCTGGCCCTGGCCTTCGCCGGCGACTACCTCGGGGTGTTCCTCGACGTGCCGGCCGCGCCGGCAGCACTGGTGTTCCTGCTCCTCGTGGCGCTGCTCAACGCCCGGGGGATCAAGGAGTCGCTGCGGGCCAACACGGTGATGACGCTGGTGGAGGCCTCGGGCCTGGTGCTCGTCGTCGTCCTCGGGGCCGTGGTCCTCGGCCGGGGGGACGGCGACCTGAGCCGCACCGTGGAGTTCCCGCCCGGGGTCTCGGCGGGCTCGGCGGTCCTCGGCGCGGCCCTGCTGGCCTACTACTCCTTCGTCGGCTTCGAGACCTCGGCCAACGTCGCCGAGGAGGTGCGCGACGTCCGCCGGGTGTACCCGCGGGCGCTGTTCGGCGCGCTGCTCACCGCGGGCGTGGTCTACGTGCTCGTCGGCCTGGCCGCCGCGGTGGTGCTGCCACCGGAGGAGCTGGCCGGCTCCAGCGGCCCGCTGCTGGACGTCGTCCGGGCCGCGGACGCCGGCATCCCCGACCAGCTGTTCAGCGTCGTCGCCCTCATCGCGGTCGCCAACGGCGCGCTGCTGACGATGATCATGGCCAGCCGGATGGCGTTCGGCATGGCCGAGCAGGGGCTGCTGCCGCGGGCACTGGCCCGGGTGCTGCCGGGACGCCGCACCCCGTGGGTGGCGATCGCCGTGACGACGGCGGTGGCGATGGTGCTGACCGCGACCGGCTCGCTGGCCGCGCTGGCCAACACCGTCGTCCTCCTGCTCCTGCTGGTGTTCCTCAGCACGAACACCGCGGTGCTCGTGCTGCGCCGTGATCGGGTGGCGGCCGACCACTTCCGGGCGCCGACGGTGCTGCCGGTCCTGGGCATCGCCTCCTGCCTGCTCCTGCTGGCGCGGCAGGAGGCGGGGACGTGGGTGCGCGCCGGGGTGCTGCTGGCGGTGGGCGTGCTGCTGCACGCCGGGACGCAGGCCGCTCACCGGCGGCGGGACCGGGCCGAGCCCCGGGAGCCCTCCCTCCCCGGCTGACAGGATGGCCCGGTGGCCGACCGCACCCCGCTGGTGATCGACACCGACCCGGGCATCGACGACGCGCTGGCGATCCTGCTCGCCCTGGCCAGCCCCGAGGTGGACCTGCGGCTGGTGACCACGGTGCACGGCAACGTCGAGCTCGCCCAGACGACCGACAACGCGCTGCGGGTGCTGCACCTGGCGGGGCGCTCGGACGTCCCGGTCGCCGCCGGAGCCCGCGACTCGCTGGTCTACCGGCAGCCGGAGCGGGCCGGGCACGTGCACGGCGGCACCGGACTGGGCGGGGTGCAGCTGCCGGCCTCGCCGGCCGCCGTCGACCCACGCCCGGCCGTGGTGGCCCTCGCCGAGCTGCTGCTGGCCGCGGAGACGCCGGTGACCGTGGCCGCGATCGGGCCGTGGACGAACATCGCGCTGCTGCTGGCCACCTACCCCGAGGCCGCCGACCGGATCGGCCGGCTGGTGCTGATGGGTGGCTCGGCCGGTCGGGGCGGGAACGTCACCGCCGCCGCGGAGTTCAACGTCTGGGCCGACCCGGAGGCCGCCCAGCGGGTGCTCGGCTCGGCGGTGCCGACCGTGCTGGTCGGGCTCGACGTCACGGTCCCGACGGTGCTCGACGCCGACGGGATCGCCCGGTTCGCCGCCGCGGGGCCGATCGGGGCGACGGCGGCGGCGGTGCTCCAGCAGTACGTGGACCACGCCCGCAGCCAGTACGGGACGACGGGCGTCGTCGTCCACGACGCGCTGGCCCTGACCGAGGCGATCGTGCCGGGCACGCTGGGCACCGCGCGGCGCGACGTCGTCGTCGACACCACCCTGGGCGCCGGCCGCGGCCAGACGCTGGTCGACCGGCGCACCGTCTCCGCCTCGCCCACCGCCGTCGAGGTGGCCGAGACGGTCGACAGCCCGGCCGCCGTGGAGTTCCTGGTCAGCCGACTGGAGGCGCTGAGCCGGGGCGCTCGGTGACCCGGCCGCCGTCGTGCGTCGACTCCACGATGCCGGCGGCGATCTCCCGCAGCTTGCGGTTGTAGCGCTGGGAGGCCTCGCGGAGGATCTCGAAGGCCTGGTCGGCGTCCACCCGGCGCTGGGCCATCAGCACGCCCTTCGCCTGCTCGATGATGGCCCGCGACTCCATCGCCAGCCGCATGTTGCGGGCGTGGTCGGCGAGCCGGTCGTGGGCGTCGGCGTTGGCCACCGCGACCGCGATCGCCTCGGCGACCGCCGTCGCGACCGACTCGGACTCAGCGGAGGCGAAGGCCGCGGGCCGGGACGAGTAGATGTTGAGGGCACCGATGGCGCTGCCCTGGTACGGCAGGGGCATCGAGAGCGAGCTGCGGACGCCGACCTCGGTGACGCGGGCCGTGTAGTCGCGCCAGCGCTGCTCGGTGCGCATGTCGTCGATCCGCAGCACCACCCCCGCACGGCCGGCGTCCATGCAGGGCCCGTAGCCGCGCTCGTACTGGAGCTCGTCGGCGGCCAGTGCCATCTCGCCGCTGTGCGCGGCGGTGAACGCCTTGTCCCCGCGGACCAGGGTGATGGACGTCGACTCGGCACCCGGGATGGCCCGGCTGGCCAGATCGGTGATCTCACCGAGGACGTCGGAGAGGGCGCGATCGGCCAGGACCACCCGGGAGAGGTCGCGCAACATCTCGTCCACGCGGCCAGTCTGCCCTGCCCGCCCCCTCCATGAGGACCCCCGGATCCCTGTGCGACCCCACCCGGCTCTGCAGGACGCGGCCGTTTCGGTCAGGATGGACCCCGGGCTGGGCGCGGACGGGCCGGGAGTCCGCCCAGCACCGGCGAGGAGGTCGCGATGGGCCAGGAGACGTGGCCGCACGCTCCCGTCCCCTCCATGCCCGGCGACGTCTGGCACTGGCAGCTGGACTCGATGCACGTCGTCTCCCGGGTGCGCGCCGACCTGCGTGCCCGCATCGCGCACCCGTCGGTCTGCTCGGCCTCCACCGACGACGCACGCGACGGGCTGCTGCTCGTGTTCGAGGAGCTGGCGTCCAACGCCCTGCGGCACGGGGGCGGCGCCGTCCGCGCCCTTGTGGTGGCCGGCACCGACGGCTGGCTGCTCGACCTCAGCGACGAGGCGCCGGACAAGCCCCCGGTCCCCGCCGTCGACCGCGACCCCGCGCTGGGTGGCATGGGGCTGCACCTGGTCGCCCAGCTGTCCTCCGAGTACGGCTGGGAGAACCGGCCCGGCCGCAAGCACGTGTGGGCGCGGCTGCCCAACGGCCGCCAGCCGCTGGAGAGCGCCCAGGAGTGGGTGCCGGAGCCCCGGGCGCCGGAGATCCCCCGCCACCAGGACTGAGTGGTGACATCGTCGGCCTGCCGGCCGACACCGCGACCAGGTGCCGTCCCGACCGGCGGAGAGCCGCTGCCCGTCCCCCGGGCTATCTGCCTGCGCGGGTGACGCCGGCGCAGAACCGGTCGTGGTCCTCGCGCACCTCCGCCATCGGCGCCAGCACCTCCTCCTGGGCCACGACGTCCACCGCGGCGCGCAACCGGGCCTCGGCTCGCCGCGCCCGCCGCCGGGCACGCAGGCCCACGAACGGCCGGGCGACCAGCGCCAGCAGCGCCCCCGCGAGCAACCCCCCGACCAGCAGCAGCGTGGGCAGGGGCAACCCCTCCACCCGGGGCAGCGGGACGACGTCGTCGAGCTGGAACAGGCCCAGGGCCACCAGGGCCAGCAGCCACAGCGCGCCGGCCAGCGCGACGAGGGTCAGCAGCCACTGCAGGCCGCCCACCCCGCGCTGCCACAGCGGCGTGCGCGGGGGGCCCAGGTCGGTGCCGGCCACCGCGCGGTCGAGCCGGTCGGCCAGCTGCTGCTCGGAGACCTCGACGGTGCGGCGCAGGTCGTCCCGCCACGCCTGCGGCAGGCCCTCCCCGGCGGCCTCGCGCGCCTCGCGTACCGCCCGGGTCACGCCGGCCTGCTGCACCGCGCCGGCCGCCGGCAGCGACGTCCGGGAACCCGCCGAACCACCGCGCGCCGGGTCCTGTGCCGCGCCCAGGTGCAGCCGCTCCAGCGGGTCCGCGCGCAGCCTGCGGGTCCAGCGGACGACGGGCCAGCCGGTGGCCGCCGTCCCGCTGCGCCGGACCGAGCGCGCCACGGCCGCAGCGACGGTCGGCACCCCGGCCGCCTCGGCCAGCGCGGCGGTCAGCTGCTCACGCTCCCGGCGTCCCACCCCGGGGCCGGCCTCGCCACACTGGGCCGACAGCGCCCGGGCCACGTCGCGGACGTCCGCGGTCAGCCGGTCGGTGGCCGCGCGCCGGGCCGACACCCGCCGGGCGAGGTCGGCCCGGAGCTCGCCGAGGCCGGTGCCGGTGCGCGCCGAGATCGCGAGCAGTGGGGTGTCCGCCAGCCCCTCGCGGTCCAGCAGCGCGCGCAGGTCGGCCAGGCACTCCTTGGCGGCCACGGCGTCGAGCCGGTCGACCTGGTTGAGGACGACGAGCAGCACGCCGGCGTGGCCGGCCAGCGGCACGAGGTAGCGGTCGTGGACGGCGGCGTCGGCGTACTTCTCCGGGTCCAGCACCCACACCAGCACGTCGACCAGCTGCACCAGCCGGTCGACCTCCAGCCGGTGCTCGAGCTTGATGCTGTCGTGGTCGGGCAGGTCGAGCAGGACCAGCCCGTCGAGGGCCGGCTCCGGGCCGTGCCGGTGCCGGCGGGGGACCTCCAGCCAGTCCAGCAGCCGGTCGGTCGTGTCCTCCGGACCGCCGTCGGCCCCCCACACGGTGGCGTGCGCGACGCCGGTCGTCGGCCGGCGGACGCCGGGCGTGCTCACCTCCGCACCGGACAGCGCGTTGAACAGGGTGGACTTGCCGCTGCCGGTCGCCCCGGCCAGCGCCACGACGGTCGCGTCGCCGAGCGCCTCCCGGGCACCGGCCTTGGCCAGCAGCGCGCGGGCCCGGCCGACCTCCGGCACCTCGAGTCGGTCCTCGGCCACCTCGACCGCCTCGCGGAGGGCCGCCAGCCGGTCGGCCAGCGGCGCGGTGCCCCGCCTCACCGGTCGGCCCGGGCGGCGCC
Source organism: Geodermatophilus sp. SYSU D00697 (assembly GCF_054050175.1). Taxonomy (NCBI): domain Bacteria; kingdom Bacillati; phylum Actinomycetota; class Actinomycetes; order Geodermatophilales; family Geodermatophilaceae; genus Geodermatophilus; species Geodermatophilus sp. SYSU D00697. The sequence continues at coordinate 171,457 of NZ_JBJGYV010000005.1, read as the reverse complement.
GAGGGCGGTGGCGGCGGCGCGCAGCCAGGCGGCGTCGTCCGGTGCGGCACCGACGGCGTCGACCAGTCGATCGAACCGCCCCTGTTCGTAGCGCAGCAGGGCATCGGCGCGGGCCTGCAGGTCCTCCCGCGCCCGGGCGGCCAGCGAGCGGACGGCGGCGTCGCCGAAGACCGCCTCCAGCAGCCGCTGGCCCAGCGCGGTCGTCCCGCCCGCGACAGCGACCTCGCCGCCGGTCAGCCCGCCGGTCTGCGCGAAGACGGCGACCATGACGACCGCGCCGGCGCCGTTGACACCCCAGGAGAGGACGCGGGCACGGGTCCGCTTGCCGGCGCCCTCCTCGCGGACCAGGTCGAGCACGTGTCCCTGCCAGTCCCGGACCTGCGCGGCGGCGGCCTCGGGGAAGTCCTCGGAGACCCGCTCGAGGTCCTCGTCGCTCGCCGCCAGGAGCCCCGGCCCTCCGGGCATCGCCCGCCACGCGGTGACGGTCCGCTCGGCGGCACGGTCGGCCTCCGCCCGCAGCAGCGTCTCCACACTGGACTCCAGGGCGCCGGTGAGGTCCTCGGCCGGGGTGGACCGCCCGGTCAGCGCGGCGGTGACCCGGTCGCGCAGCCGGCCGATCGAGCTCTGCAGCGAGCGCATCCACTCGCCGGTGCCGACGAACTCCTGCCAGCGCGCGAGCACCTCGCCGCGCAGCAGGCTGCCGCTGCGCACCCCCTCCTCGATGCCGTCGTAGGCCGAGGTGTACGCGGCGGCCGCCGCGCCGCGCAGCGCGGTGGCGGCCGCGGCCTGCTCGTCGACGGCCTCGGCGATGCCGGCCACCCTGTCCTCCAGGCTGGCCAGTGCGCCGGTGAGGGTCTGCCGGACGACGGCGGCCCGCTGCTCCTGGTCGGCGGCGAGCGCGTGCAGCCACTGCCGCATCGGGGCCACCTGGTCCTCGGGGAGCCGGCCGTCGACCAGCGGCCGCTCCTCGACCACGAACAGCCGTGTCCCCGACAGGCCGGCGCGCTCCAGCATCCCGGCGAGATCGGGCGCGATCTCGCCGGCCGCGCCGACCGGCACCCGGTCCAGCACCACGGCCAGCGCGGTGCCCCGCTCCTGCGCCGTCCGCAGCACGTCCCACGGGACGGCGTCGGCGTACCGGGCGGCGGTGGTCACGAAGACCCACAGGTCGGCGGCGGCCAGCAGTTGGGCGGCCAGCTCGCGGTTGGACTCGACCACCGAGTCGACGTCCGGCGCGTCGAGCAGGGCCAGCCCCGGGGGGACGTCGTCCCGCGCCACCACCTGCAGCGTCCCGGGGCCCCCGGACGAGCCGGTGACCCGGGCCAGGCCGGGGAGCACGCGGTCCCCCTCGAACGCCGGCACGTCGGTGCGGGCACAGACCAGCACGGGCGCCCGCGTCGTGGGCCGCAGCACGCCGGAGGCGGTCACCGGCGCACCGACGAGGCTGTTGACGAGGGTCGACTTGCCGGCGCCCGTGGAGCCGCCCACCACGGTGAGCAGCGGGGCGTCGAGGTCGCGCAGGCGCGGCAGCAGGTAGTCGTCGACCTGCTCCACCACGCCGCGGGCGGCCCGGCGGGCGGACTCGCTCCCCGGGGTGGCCAGCCCGAGCGGGGCGGCCGCGACGGCGTCCCGGAGGGCGACCAGGGCCTCGGGCAGGCGGGCGGGGAGGGTCACAGCAGGGGATCTGCCCCGCTGTCGCCGTCCTCAGTCCTCGGGGCGGGTGGCGCGTTCCTCACGCAGTGCCCGGAAGACCCGGCGGCGCAGCCGGTCCTGCTCGCGCTCCGGGAGGTCGACGAAGCGCAGGGAGAGCTGCCAGCGGGAGCCCCGCGTGAGCTGGCGGGCGACCTCGGCGCGGGTCGTGATCGCACCGTCCTCGAGCTCCACCGTCACCCCGAGCCCGGCGCCGGGCAGCGGCGGGTTGCCGTAGGCCTCGACGACGCAGCGGGTGCCGGCCTCGCTCAGGTCGAGGCTCTGCCCCTCGAGGTCGACGCCGTTGACCGCGAGGACGACGGGCCGGGCGACCCGGGCGCGCACGGCCTCCCGGCGCTGGGTCTGCTCCGCGGGGCCGGTGACGGCGAGGTGCCAGCGCGGCACGGCGCCCCGGGCGACGGTGGCCACCTCCCCGGGCACGATCCAGCCGCCCGCGCCGTCACGCCAGAAGACCCGCACCCGGTCGCCGACGCGGACCACCTGCTGGTCGACGAACTCGCTGCTGGACGGGCGGAGGACGAGCGTGGTGTCGCCGGAGGCCTCGACCCGGGCGCTCACGCAGACCTGGCGGCCCGCGAGCGTCACCTCGGCCTCGGCGTCCACCGCGGGGTGGACGACCCCGACCACGACGTCCATGCTCCCCCTCCGTTCCGTTCCGCGACACGGCAACTCTGCAGACGTCGCTCAGGAGGGAACCGTAACCGCCGTTGCGACCTGCAACCGTGCCGCAACGCGGACCCCACCCCGGCGGGGGAGATGGTCCTCGGGCTGCGCCCCCGCGGCTGTCGTCAGGCGGAGCCCACGGGCCTGACTCCACGCCGCGGTCCGCTCCTCGCTCGCTGGCGCTCGCTGCGATGCTCCTGCGGCTGTCGTCAGGCGGAGTCGCTGACGGGCGCGTCCCCGTGGACCTGCCGGGCGCAGTGCGCGCAGCAGTAGAAGGAGCCCTCCACGACGACGCCGTGGCCGATGACCTTGCAGCCGCAGTGCTCGCACACCGGCGCCATCTTGTGGATCGCGCACTCGAAGCTGTCGAAGGTGTGCCGTGCGCCCGCGGCCACCACCTCGAAGGCCAGTTCGTAGTCGTTGCCGCAGACCTCGCAGACCGCCATGACCCCTCCTCACCCGTCCGGAGGTCCTCTCCTTCCCCGGACCGGAGCCGGGGACACCGCCGAGCCGCCCGGCAGGCACTGTGCGGTCCCGGCGCACGGGAGGCGCCCGGCGCGCCGGAACGCACACCACCCGGCGGCTGTGGGCGCGCCGGTGAGGTCAGTGGGCGGCCCGGGACCCCAGCCGGGGGCGGAAGCTGCGCCGGATGCGCCGCCACCGGTTCGGCGTCCGCTCGGCGTCGAGCAGCTCGGTGTCGGCGAGCACCCGGTCGACCGGGCCGAGGTCGGGCGCCCGGAAGGGCACCAGCGAGCGGCCGACCGGCCGGCGCAGGCTCTCCACCGCGCGCACCAGCGAGCCGCCGGAGCCGGCCACCGCCTCGGCCACGGCCTCCGGAGGAACGCCGAGGTGCTCGCCGAGGAGCCGGTCGCGCAGACCGATGATCGTCCCGGCCAGCTCGTCGCGCCGCGGATCGCCGGCGCGGGCCTCGATCGACAGGTCGCACTCGGTGTCCAGGCCCATCGACCGGTTGTTGAGGTTCGAGGAGCCGACCCGCAGCAGCCGGTCGTCGACCACCATCACCTTGGCGTGCACGTAGACCGGCCGCCGTCCCACGGTGACCGGCACGTACAGCCGGAACCGGTCGTGGACGTCGGCGTCCCCGACCAGCGCGAGCAGCTTGGCGCGGGCGGTGCCCATCGCCTTCTCCTCCAGCCAGCCGTCGGCGCTCTCCGGGTTGACGACCACGAACTCCGGCCCGTCGTCCTCGCGCAGCCGCTCGGCGATCGCCTCGGCGATCCGGCGGTTGGCGAAGTACTGGCTCTCGATGTAGACGGCGCGCCGGGCGCCGGCGATCGCGGCCAGCCACAGCAGCTCCACCTCGTGCACCAGCTCGTCGTCGCCGTACTCGGGGCGGGTGCGGGAGATCGCGACGTCGACGTCGGTGAGCAGCGGCTCGACGTCGGGCGGCCAGCAGGCCTCGACGTCGGCAACCGGCTCCAGGGAGCGGCCGGTGCCGCTCTCCCACCGCTCGCGGGCCAGGTCGCCGAGCGCCCGGGCGGCGGGGCCGGACACCAGGCTGGTCACGTCGTGCCACGGCCCGGTGGGGCGGTGCGTCGACGGACGGCGGCGCAGCGGCTGGCGGTCGAGGTGCTCGGGGGTGTCCCAGCGGTCGGCGGTGACGTCGATGCCGCCGGCGAAGGCCAGGCAGTCGTCGATCACCACGATCTTCTGGTGGTGCGCGCCGCCCACGGGGTGGTGGGTGTCGACGGTCATGGTCAGCCGGGACGGCGTGCGGCGGTTGAGCAGCACGATCGGGGCGAGCCCGCGGCCGAGGGCCAGGACCATCCCGTAGTCCCACTGCAGGACGCCGATCTCCAGCCGCGGGTTGGCCTTGACCGCGTCCTCGAGGACCCGACCGAGCTTGTCCGCGCGCCGGGACCCCGAGCGCCGTCGTCCCGAGCGGCGCGGGTCCAGCCGGATCCGCGGGTCGAAGTCCCAGCCGATGAACAGCACCCGCCGCTGCGCCCGGAGCACCGCGCCCTTCAGTGCCGCGAAGTAGTCGGCGGCGTCGATGAAGACCGCATGCCGGTCCGCACGTTCCACCCGCCAGCACGTCTCCCCCGGGATCAGGAGCTCCTCGGTGGCGACCGGCCCGGACCCCTCGTCGAACACCCCCGTCAGCCGTTGCGGCGCAGGAAGCCGGAGACGAAGTCGCGCAGGCTCCGGGTCGGCCGCAGCCAGGCGCCGTCCGGCGGCAGTGCGTCCAGCCGCACGCGGTCCAGCGGCTCGACGAAAGCGCCGGGCACGTCCTCGATGTCGATGAACTCCAGCAGGTCCGACCCGATGGCGTAGCCGGCGACCTCGCTGAACGCGACGACGACGACCTGCGTGCCCGACCGCGCCAACTGCTCGAGCGGCTCGGCGAAGTTGCGCCCGTCCCCGGAGAAGACGACCAGCCGGCGCAGCCGGTGGCTGTGCTGCCGGACGGCGATGTGGTCGAGCATGTCCTGGTCGATGTCGTCGTCGGGCTGGGTCTTGGGCCGGGCGAACACGGCGAACCCGAAGCTGCGCAGCGCCTCGACCCACCGCTGCAGGGAACCGACGACCGGCGGGATGTTGGCGAACACGCACGCCTCGACCTCGGGCGCGTCCGGCGCCAGCGGGTCGCCGGCGCCCTCCACGAACCAGGCGGCGATGGCGTCGAACCGCGGGCGGGAGGCGGCGGTCGGGCGGGCGCCGATCACCGTCGACAGGGTCATGTCGATGTTGGGCGCGTCCCAGATCAGCAGGTCCAGCGCCGGGCGGGCCCGGCCCTCCCGCGCGCCGTCCGCGGTGTCGGCGTCCGGCTCACCGGCCAGGTCCAGGTCGAGGTCGCTCACGGGGGCAGTCTGCCGGGTGGGCGGCGGGGCGGGGGACGGCGGACCGGCCGGGCGCGGCGGACCGGCCGGTGCGGTGGCCCGACGGGACACCCTCCGGCGGAGGCGGGACGTGCTCACCGGCCGGCCGTCACCGGCGGCTCTGCAGGGCCAGCGCGCACGAGTCGCCGCCGGCGTCGCGCACCCGCAGCGCCCAGCGGGTGATGTCGGCGGCGGGCATCGGCCGGGCCACGAGGTAGCCCTGGGCCAGGTCGCACCCGGCCTCCCGGACCATCTGCAGGTGCTCGGCGGTCTCCACGCCCTCGGCCACCGACCGGATGCCCAGGGTGCGGGCCAGGGAGACGATCGCCGCCAGCACCGCGCCGGTGCCGCCGGCGGCCAGCCGGGCCGCCGCGGTCAGCAGCGAGCGGTCGATCTTCAGCGTGCCGATGGGGAGTGCGAGCAGTTGGGCGAGGGAGGACCAGCCGGTCCCGAAGTCGTCGATCGCCACCCGGACGCCGAAGCCGCGCAGCACCGACAGCTGGTCCTCGGCGCGGGTGGGGTCCTCCGCGACGCTGGTCTCGGTCAGCTCGAGCACCAGCTTCTCCGGGGGCAGCCCGGAGTCGTGCAGGGCCACGCGGACGTCGCGGACCAGCGTCTCGGCGGAGAAGTGCCGCGCGCTGATGTTGACCGACATGCGCAGCGGCAGCCCCTGGGCGGCCCACTCCGCGGCCTGGCGGGTGGTCTCCCCCAGCAGCCAGCGGGTGATCGGGATGAGCTGGCCGGTCTCCTCGGCCACGGAGAGGAAGGCGTCGGGCGAGAGCAGTCCGCGCTCGGGGTGGTTCCAGCGCAGCAGCGCCTCGACGCCGTCGACCTCCCCCGTGTCGACGCGGACCACCGGCTGGTAGTGGACGACGAACTCGTCGACCGCGCCGTCCCGCAGCCGGTTGGCCACCTCCAGCCGCCAGCGCGCGGCCTCGCGCAGGCCCGGGGAGAACAGGTGGATGCGGTCGCGGCCGGACCCCTTGGCCGCGTAGGCGGCGGCGTCGGCGTCGCTGAGCAGCTGGTGGGCCTGCTGGGCGCCCGGCTGGGCGGCGGCGACCCCGATGCTGGCCGACAGCGGGACGGAGATGCCGTTGGCGACGAAGGGCCGGGTGAAGGACGACTGGAGCCGGAAGGCCAGCGCCGCGGCCTCGGACGTGTCGCACCCCCGGGCCAGGACGAGGAACTGGTCGCCGCCCAGGCGGCCGACGGCGTCGGTGGGCCGCACCTGGTCGGCCAGCCGACCGCCCACCTGGCGCAGCAGCTCGTCGCCGACCTCGTGGCCGAGCGAGTCGTTGACCGTCTTGAACCCGTCGAGGTCCAGGAACAGCAGCGCCGCCCGGGCGTTCGGCTCGGCGAGGGCCTCCCCGACCAGCTGTAGCAGACGGGAGCGGTTGGGCAGGCCGGTCAGGTCGTCGTGGCTGGCCTGCCAGGCCAGCTGCTCCTGGACGCGGACCCGCTCGGTGATGTCGGTGTGGGTGACGACCACCTGCCCGGAGTGCTCGACCCGCGCGGCCTGCAGCCGGAACCAGGCGGGGTCGGGGCTGAAGGCGTGCGCGTAGTCGTGGACGAACGCGCGGTCGGCCGTCCCCGGGCCGCCGGTGAGGAGCTCGCCGATGCCGGCGGAGATGGTGCGCAGGTCGGCGAGGGACAGGTTCTGCGCCAGGGCCTCCAGGTAGTCGTCCCCGACCGCGCCGGGCCGCAGTCCGGCCGCGCGGATGAGCTCGCTCGCGGCGTGCCACCGGCGGTTCACCGAGGCGATCCGGCCGTCCGGGTCGATCAGCGCGGTGGCCTGGGGTAGCGCCTCCAGCACGGCGGAGAGCTGGTGCAGCTCGGCCGCGGTCTTCCGTTCGCTGCGGCGCTCCTCGTCGATGTCGCGCAGGAAGGCGGTGAGCCCGTCGGCGTCGGCGAAGGCGCGGATCTCGAACCAGCGGCCGAAGGGGACGTAGAAGTACTCGAACGTCCGCGCGCGCCCGTCGTCGAGGACCCCCCGGTACTGGTCCTCGATGACGGTGCCGAGGACCTCGGGGAAGAGCTCGAAGGCGTACTGGCCGACCATCTCCTCGGCGTCGCGGCCGAAGAGCTCCTCCGCCGCGGTGTTGACGTAGGTGAACCGCCATCGTCGGTCGATGCGGTAGACCGCGTCGGACACCCGCGAGAGGGGGTCGGCAGAGGCAGCGCGCTCACTCCGGACGTGTCCGTGCACTCTGCCCGCTCTCTCTCCCCCTGCGGCATACGCCGGTCCCTGCTGGTGAGGACGACGCCGCCGCCCGATCCCCCGGCTACGGCGTCCGACGCACCACCGAGGGTAACGGCACGCGTGTAATTCAGGCAGCCTCCACCGTCGCCCGATCCACGATCCGGCGCGCGGGCGTTCCCGCCGGGAGGGTCCCGAGCACCGCGCCCCAGTCCCCCGCCAGGCGGGTGGCGCAGAAGGCGTCGGCGACCTCACCAGGGGCGTAGCGCAGCAGGAGCGACGCCTGCAGGCACAGGACGAGCAGGCCCGCGACACGGCGGGCGCGCATCGGCAGCTGGGCGGGGTCGGCCAGCTCGGTGGCCAGCCGGCCGACGGCGGCGTCCAGCCTCGGGTCGGCTCCGCGGGCGAGGTCGATCTCGGCGTGGACGGCGGCCAGGGAGTCCGAGGAGCGCCCCATCGCCCGGAGCACGTCGAGGGCGATGACGTTGCCCGAGCCCTCCCAGATGGAGTTCAGCGGGGCCTGCCGGTAGAGCCGCGGGAGGCCGGACTCCTCGACGTAGCCGTTGCCGCCGAGCACCTCCAGCGCCTCGGCCACCGCGGTCGGGGTCCGTTTGCAGACCCAGAACTTGGCGGCCGCCCCCGCCAGGCGGAGGAAGTCGGCCTCGCCCGCGTCCACGGCGGCGGCCAGCCGGACGGCGAGCGCGGTGGCCGCCTCGCTCTCCACGGCGAGGTCGGCGAGGACGTTCTGCATCAGGGGCTGATCGACCAGGAGCGCGCCGAACGCCCGCCGGTGCCGGGCGTGGTGGACGGCCAGCGTGAGCGCGGCGCGCACGGTGGCCGCCGAGCCCAGGACGCAGTCGAGCCGGGTCGTGTTGACCATCTCGATGATGGTCGGGACCCCGCGGCCGGGCTCCCCCACCAGCCAGCCCGTCGTCCCCTCGAACTCCACCTCGCTGGAGGCGTTGGAGCGGTCGCCGAGCTTGTCCTTGAGCCGCTGCAGCCGGAACACGTTGCGGCTGCCGTCGGGCAGCACCCGTGGCACGAGGAAGCAGGAGACGCCCTCGGGGAGCTGGGCGAGGACGAGGAAGAGGTCGCTCATGGGCGCGCTGGTGAACCACTTGTGCCCGGTCAGGGCGTGGGTGCCGTCCGGCTGCGGGACCGCGCGGGTGGTGTTGACCCGGACGTCGGAGCCGCCCTGCTTCTCGGTCATCCCCATGCCGGCGACCAGGCCGCGCTTGCCCGTCGGCTCGGCGAGGCCGAACTCGTACGCGGTCGCGGTGAGCCCCGGTTCGTAGCGGGCGGCCAGGTCGGGGGCGGCGCGCAGCGCGGGGACGGCGGCGTAGGTCATGGTCACCGGGCAGGCGTGGCCCATCTCCACCTGGGTCCAGCCGACGTAGCCGACGGCCCGGCGCACGTGCGCGTAGCGGTCCGCCGGGGTGGTGGGGTGGGCGGGCGACACAGGCGCCCACGGGGCGCCGGCCAGGCCGTGCTCGAACGCCGTGCGCATGAGGTCGTGCCAGGCGGGGTGGAACTCGACCTCGTCGATGCGGTGCCCGTAGCGGTCGTGGGTCGTCAGGCGGGGCGGGTTCTCGTTCGCCAGCCGCCCCCACTCCTGCGCCTGCTCGCTCCCGGCGAGCGCGCCGAGCGCCTTGAGCGACTCCAGGGTGGCGGCGTCGGCGTGCCGGAGGCAGGCCTCGGTCAGGGCGGCGTCGTCGGCGATCGGGTCGTGCCCGACCAGCGGCGGGACCTGGTTGGTGACCTCGTGCGTGGCACCCATGGCGGCACGGTACGACGGGGCGGTTCCACGTGGAACGCGCTCACGGCGGCGCCGCGCGCGCGTCGGCGGTACCGCCCGTGCCACGCGCCCGCCGACCTCCGCTCGTCGTCGCCGTCCCCGCGGTGTACCGCGTGGATGACGACGCTGCAGCCAGGTCGGTGGCGAGCGAGCGGGTCGGTGTCGACCATGCAGGATGGGCGGGTGCGTGGTCCCCGGGCGGCGTCCCAGCGGACGATGGCAGCGGTGGCCGCCGAGCTGCGCGGCGGTGCCGCCGGGGAGTGGTTCGTGGCGCTGGGCACCTCGATGCGCCCCGCGGTCCGCGCCGTCCAGCGGGTGCGGCTGCGCCCGCCCGCGGAAGGCGAGCCGTTGCTGCGCCGCGTGGTCCTGGCGCGCGTGGGCGGCCGGTGGTGGCTGCACCGGGTGGTCGCGGAGGACGGCGACCGGGTGCTCGTGGCCGGCACAACGGCCTGGTCAACGGCCCGTCGACCTCCGCCGCGCCGGCGCCCTCGCACGCGTGCACGGTGCGAGCACCTCGGCGGCGATCCGGTTCTGCGCGTTCAGCAGGCCGCACAGCCGGACCAGCAGCGCCGGCCCGGACAGCGGCGCCGGGTCCTCGGCGGCCAGGGCGTCCAGGTCCTCGGCCAGCGCCCGCAACGCGTCGGGCAGCGACTCGGTCAGCGACTCCACGGACACCTCCACGAACGGTTCCATCCTGTGTTCGAAGTCCACCGCCGCACGAAGCCCCTCGCCCCCTGAGTCCCCAGCTCCGGGCGCCTGTCCACAGACCACGACCGGGGCTTGACACGCTTCCTCGGGGACGACGTCAGCGCTGCCACGAGCTGATGCCGGTCGTGCGGTAGGCCATGGGCAGGTCCGCAGCACTCCCGCAGGATGCGGGACATGGCCGACGCGTCCCCGCATCGACACCACACCATCGACTACCTCGAGTTCCCGGTCACCGACCTCGAACAGGCCAAGCGGTTCTACGCCGAGGCCTTCGGCTGGGAGTCCACCGACCACGGGCCGGCGTACGCCGGGATCCGGGACCCGCGGGGCGGATCCGACGCCGAGGTGGGCGGCCTGCGCCTCGACCAGGACGTGCGCCCGGGCGGTCCGCTCGTGCTCCTCTACTCGACCGACCTCGAGGCGTCCGTGGCGGCGGTCACGCGCGCCGGTGGGCTGGTCGTCAACGGACCGTACGAGTTCCCCGGTGGGCGGCGGTTCCACTTCACCGACCCCAGCGGGAACGAACTCGGCGTGTGGGCCGAGCAGTAGGGTCCGCGCGCTCGGCCACAGCCCGAGCGCGCGGACCACAGCGGCAGAGGCGCAGGACGGCGGCCGCGGCCGGGGTTCACCGCACCAGGCGGCCGATCGCCAGCCGGGCCAGGGGCGCATACCCCACCACCACCGGAGCCGGGCCGTCCATCCGCAGCCCCGTGGTGCTGCCGCCGTCGGGCCCCTCGGCCACCCAGTGGAGCAGGTGCAGCCGCACGGGCCCCAGCGACACCGTCCACGACCACTGCCGCGCCGCCTCGTCCACGGCGTCCACCCCGAACGGCAGCGCGATCCCGCCCGGCCCGCGCACCCGGCCCGCCACGCCGGCCACCAGCCGGGGGCCGGGCACGTCGACGCCGGTGATCTGCGGTGCCCACTCCGGCCACCGCGCCGGCACGGCGTAGCGCTCCCAGACCTCCGCCGGCGCCTCGGGCCCGGTCGCGTGCAGCGTCAGGACCGTCATGCCGGAGGCCCGCCGAGCAGGAGCTGCCGCAGCATGTGCATCGCCAGCGACACCGCGCGCTGCCGGACGGCCGACCGGGAACCGGGCAGCACCACCGACCGCGGCTGGTGCCCGTCCGGGCCGACGGCGCACAGGTGCACCGTGCCGACCGGCTTCTCCGGCGACCCGCCGCCGGGACCGGCGATCCCCGTGATGCCGACGCCGACGTCGGCACCGAAGCGGGCCCGCGCCCCCTCCGCGAGCGCCGCCGCGACCTGCGTGCTCACCGCGCCGTATTGGGCGAGCACCTCCGCCGGGACGCCGACCAGCTGCTCCTTTGCCGAGTTCGCGTACGACGCCACCCCGCCGAGGACCCACGCCGACGAGCCCGCCCGCTCGGTCAGCCGCGCCACGAGCAGCCCGCTGGTACAGGACTCCGCCGTCGCCACGGTGAGCCCGCGGGAGCCGAGCGCCTCGGCGACCAGGTCGTCGACTGTCGGACCGGTGGAGAACAGGTGCTCGCCGTGCGCCTCCCGCAGGACGTCGACCAGCTGGTCGTACTCCCGCTGCGCCTCCGGCCCGAACCGGCTGACGATCTCCAGCTCGCCGTCCCGGAGGCACGTGGTGATCTCCAGGCCGGGGAACTCGTGCTGCCGCAGCGTGGCCGCCAGCTGGGACTCCAGCGTGCCCCACAGCCGGACGGTCTCCTGCCGCATCTCGGCGCGGCCGGCCAGCGCCCGCTGCACCTGCGCGTCCGCCAGCGCGGCCGGCCACATGCCCTGCAGTTCCGAGGGCGGACCGGGCAGCACGACCACCGGCGGGCCCGTGCGCCCCTCGGCGGGTGGGACGACGAGGCCGGGCGCGGTACCGACCGGCGGCAGCACGGTGGCGCCCGCGGGCACGAGCGCCTGCTTGCGGACGCCGGCCGCGGTGGCCTCGGGGTCGGCCCGCCAGCCCCGCCCCTCCATCAGGCCCTCGACGATCGCGCCGATCTCCCGCTCGAGCGACGGTTCCACCGCCGAGGGCCGGCCCTGCACCTCCCCCACGATCTCCGCGGTCAGGTCGTCGGCGGTCGGGCCCAGGCCCCCGCTGGTGATGACCAGGTCCTCCCCGGCGAGGTACCGCAGCGCCCCCCGCAGGTCCTCCGGCCGGTCCCCCACCACGAGGACGGCACCGACGTCCACGCCGAGGAGCCGCAACTGCTCGGCGAGCCACGGCCCGTTCCGGTCGGTCACCCGGCCGGTGAGCACCTCGGTCCCGGTGACGACGATCCCTGCGCGCGCACCCACCCGGCCGACCCTAACGACGTCCGGGACCCGCCGCGCCGCTTGCGGGGAACACGGCCCCTCCCCCGCTACCGTGCCGGGGACGGACCGGTCCGCCGCCGGATGCCGCGCGCGAGCGAGGAGGAACCGTGCACCAGCCGACCACCAGCCCCCAGCCCGCGACGCTGGGCCCCGGCGCGCACGAGATCCCGGTGCCCGGCACCGCCACGGGCACCCAGCACCTGCCCCGGGCCGACTTCGACGGGCCACCGGTGCAGGCGACCGGTCCGGTCGACTTCGTCCCCGGGCTCCCCGGCACGCCGCCGCCGACCGCGGCGCCGAAGCCCCGGCAGAGCGACCAGGCGCGCACGAGGCGCGAGCCCCGCACGGGTCGTGGGCCGCGCGGCGGCCGCGCGGTGTCGATGACGCCCCGCCAGCGGGCCTCCCTCATGGGTGCCGGCGTGGCCGGGCTGAGCCTGGTGCTGCTCGAGGTCGGCCTGCTGCTGCCCGTCGACACCGGGGCCCTCTGGTCGGCGGTGCCGCTGTGGTCGGCGTTCGCCACGCTGGCCGGCGTGCTGGGCCTGTTGCCGTTCGCCGGCCGGGTCCTCCCCAGCGTCCGGCGACGCCCCGAGGGCGCCTGGCGGGTGGCCGCCGCGGGCCTGACCGGCCTGGCGGTCTTCTGGGTGCTGGTGGTCCTCCCCGCTGTGGACAGCAACCGTGGTTTCGTCCTCACCGCCGCGCTCGCCACCCTGGGTGCGGCGCTCTGGATCGCCCCGGTCCGCCGGCGCTGAGCACGGGCGGTCGATCAGGAGCTGGACGGTGTGGACGGCGTGGAGCTGCTCGCGATCGCGATGGGGACCGCCGCTGCGCTCCCGGCGGTGAGGCATGAGCACCCGTTCGGGCCCGAGTGGGAGGTGTTCAAGGTCGTCGGCAAGGTGTTCCTGCTCGCGACCGAGGTGCCCGGCGAGCCGGTCGTGACCCTGAAGTGCGAGCCGGAGCACAGCCAGGCGCTGCAGCAGCGGTACGCGGAGGTCGTCCCCGGCTACCACATGGACAAGCGGCACTGGCTGACCATCCGTGCTGGGAACGCGGTGCCGCGGGAGCTCGTCGAAGAGCTGGTGCGCAACTCGTACGAGCTGGTGGTGCAGGGACTGCCCAGGACGAAGCGCCCGACCGACGCGAGGCAGTCCCAGGGCGAGCCGCGGGACGCCTGAGCCAGGACGAGAGGGACCCATCCACCACCCTCGCCTGCCGTACCCACCCGGCGCCGACCCCGGCGGGACGGGTCAGCCGCGGCCGTTCCCGTTCCCGCGGCCCTTCCCGTTGCCGTTGCCGTTGTTGCCGTTGCCGTTGTTGCCGTTCCCGCTGTTGCCGTTCCCGTTGCCACCGTTGCCGTTCCCCGAGTCGGACGACGAGTCGGTCCCCTCGTCGACGTCCTCCGGCTCGTCGTCGGCGTCCTCGCCCTCCGGGTCCGCGTCACCCCCGGAGTCGTCCACGACCTCCGTCACCGGAGGCGCGGGGGCCGGCGCAGGAGCGGGTGCGGGAGCCGGCTGCGGCGACGAGGGCGGGACGACGGTCTCGACCACCCGTTCCCGCACGACCGGCGCGGGCGGCGGAGCCACCGACACGGTGAGCGTCACGAGGTCGCCCGGTGCCAGCGCCCCGACCGGGCCGAGGGCGGTCACCTGCCCGGCGGGGACGTCGCCGCGCTCCTGCACCACCCGGTCGACCCGCAGGCCCAGGGCGGCCAGCGCGGCCTCGACCTCGTCGACGGGCCGGCCCAGGTGGTCGGCGGCGGCCACCAGCACGCCCGGGACCTGCTGACCGTCGTCCTCCTCCACCGGGTCGGACGGGGTGGCGGGCGAGGCCACGGCCACCGGCGTCCGGTCGTCGTCCGCGAGCTGCAGCGCGCCGATCCCGATGCCGGCGCCGGCCAGCAGCGCGACGACCGGGACCAGCAACCGGCGACGGCGCGGGACCGGGGTGAGCCCGGTGAGCGGCAGCGCCGCCGTCGGGGGCGGCGGGAGGGCGCGTCCCGCCCGGACGTCGGCCACGGCGTCCCGGACGGCCGCGCCGTCGGGGAAGCGGGCGGCCGGGTCCTTGACCAGCGCGGTGGCGACGAGGGTGCGCAGGGGCCCGGGGACGTCGTCGGGCAGCGGGTCGGGCTCGTCGCGGATCTGCATGAGCGCGACCTGCACCGGGCTCTCGCCCTCGAACGGGCGCCGCCCGGCGAGGCACTCGTAGGCGATGACGCCCAGGGCGTAGACGTCGCTGGCCGGGCCCGCCTTGCCGCCGGCCGCCTGCTCCGGGGCCAGGTAGTGGGCGGTGCCGACCACCTGGCCGGTCCGGGTGAGCGGCACGCTCGACGCCGACCAGGCGATGCCGAAGTCGGTGATCTTCACGCTGCCGTCCACGCCGAGCAGCACGTTCCCGGGCTTGACGTCGCGGTGGACCACCCCCGCGGCGTGCGCCACGGCCAGCGCCGCCGCCGTCTGCCCCACGACGTCCAGGGTCCGCTCGGGACCGAGCCGGCCCTCCCGGGCGAGCAGCGCAGACAGCGGCTCGCCCTCCACCAGCTCCATCACCAGGTAGGCCAGGGTCTCCCCCTCCCCGGACACCACCTCGCCGTAGTCGTGCAGCGCGGCGATGCCCGGGTGCAGCAGCCGGGCGGTGTGGTGCGCCTCCGCGCGGAACCGGGCGAGGAAGGTCGGGTCGCCGGTGTACTCGCTGCGCAGGACCTTGACCGCCACGGCCCGGTCGAGCAGCCGGTCACGGGCCCGCCACACCTGGCCCATGCCACCGGTCGCGAGCAGGGTCAGCAGCTCGTAACGGTCGCCGAGCGTGCGCCGCCCGAGCTCCGTCACACCTGCCTCCTGACCTCGGCCGTCCCTGAGCGGCTCCCCAGCGTGCCACCGACCGCGGCGGACCACATCCGGACGCCGGTCAGCCGCGGTCCTCCTCGTCGTCGTCCTCGTCGTCCTGGTCGGGCCAGCGCGACTCCTCCGAGGTGGACGACGACGTGGTGGTCGTGGTCGTGGTCGTGGTCGTGGTCGGTGCCGTGGTGGTCGTGGTGGGCGCGGGGGGGGGGGGGGGGGGGGGGGGGGGGGGGGGGGGGGGGGGGGGGGGGGGGGGGGGGGGGGGGGGGGGGGGGGGGGGGGGGGGGGGGCGGGGCCCCCCCCCCCCCCCCCCCCCCCCCCCCCCCCCCCCCACGGCGGGGTGCTGCCCGACAGCTGCGTCGGGTCCGGCGCCGGGACGGTGGTGGTCGGCGCGGCCGGCGCGGCCTCCTGCTCCTCCTGCGGTGCCGGCTGGACGGTCGAGGTCTCCCCGCCGGCGGCGCCGGTCACCGGCGAGGAACCGCGGTCCGGCGTCCGGGACACCGGCGGCGCGACGCCGTAGACGACGACCACCTCGTCACCGGGCCGCAGCGTCCCGCCCGGCGGCTCCAGGGCGGTGACCAGGCCGGGCACGGAGTCCGGGGTCACCTGCTCCTGCCGGGAGACCAGCAGGCCGAGCGCGGAGAGCGCCAGCGCCACCTCGTCGACCGGCCGGCCCACGTAGTCCGCGGCGTCGAGGAGGATCTCCGCGCTCTGCGTCTGTGCGGCCACCTGCGGCGGCGCGCTCGGCTCGTCGTTGAGGGCGACGAAGACCCCCGCGGCGGCCCCGGCGCCGAGCAGCAGCGTGAGCAGCGGCACGAGCACCGCGGCCGGGCCGTGCCGGCGGCGCACCGGCGGGCTGATCGTGTGCGGCGCGGGCGTGCTGTCCGTCCGCGGGGTCGGCAGCGACGGCGGGCCGGCGGGGGGCTCCCCGTTCCCGGCGGGCGGGGGCGGCGGGACGGCGACGGCCTGCGTGGCCGGCGGCTCGGGCTGCGGGCGGCCGGCCCGGACGTCCTCGATCGCGGCCACGAACGCCGCGCCGTCGGCCATGCGGACGGCGGGGTCCTTGCTCAGGGCGCGGCGGATCAGCGTGCGGACGTCGCCGGGCAGGTCGTCGGGCAGCGGGTCCGGGTCCTCGCGCA
Source organism: Geodermatophilus sp. SYSU D00697 (assembly GCF_054050175.1). Classification (NCBI taxonomy): domain Bacteria; kingdom Bacillati; phylum Actinomycetota; class Actinomycetes; order Geodermatophilales; family Geodermatophilaceae; genus Geodermatophilus; species Geodermatophilus sp. SYSU D00697. The sequence continues at coordinate 155,273 of NZ_JBJGYV010000005.1, read as the reverse complement.
CCTGCTTGAGCGCGATCGTGACCGCGTTGTCGCCGTCGAAGGCCGGGTGACCGGTCAGGCACTCGTAGCCCACGAGGCCGAGGGCGTAGACGTCGCTGGCCGGGGTGGCGTGGTGGCCCTCGGCGACCTCGGGCGAGAGGTACTGCGGCGTGCCGATGACCTGGCCGGTGCGGGTGAGCGGCACGCTGTCGGCCGACCAGGCGATGCCGAAGTCGGTGATCTTCACGCTGCCGTCGGCGCGGACGAGGATGTTGCCCGGCTTGACGTCCCGGTGGACCAGGCCGACGCGGTGCGCCTCGGCCAGCGCGGAGGCGGTCTGCTCCAGGAGGGAGAGGGTGGTCTCGGCGTCGAGCCGGTCCCCTCGGTGCAGCACCGCCGACAGCGGCTCGCCCTCCACCAGCTCCATGACCAGGTAGGACAGCGACTCGCCGCTGCCGTCCTCCGCCTCGGTCTCGCCGAAGTCGAAGACGGCGGCGATGTTGGGGTGGCTCAGCGCCGCGGCGTGCTGGGCCTCGGCGCGGAAGCGGGCCCGGAAGGTGGGGTCGGCGGTGTACTCGCTGCGGAGCACCTTCACCGCGACGGGCCGGCCGAGCAGGGTGTCACAGCCCCGCCACACCTGGCCCATGCCGCCGGCGGCGATCAGCTCGGCGAGCTCGTAGCGGCCCCCCAGGCTGCGCCGTCCCGGCTCCACCACCGTGGCTCACCCCTCGCCTGCGACCCGGCCGCCCGATCTCGGCCCGGAGGGCGCCGGTCCCCCCTGGGTCTGGATGTCCCGTGGGGAGCGCCGGTACACATGCGGCGGACCGCCGACCGCGTCTCGGGCGTGTCGCTGTCCGAGGGCGCGGCTGCGGGGGCTCTCCCCGGGAGATCCCCTCCATCGTCCCAGGTCAGGGGGACCCTGTGACGGGAGCGTTCGTCACGACTCGGTCACGGCTCGAAGAGCGATCGGCCCCACCAGTCGGCCTCGTCGCGGACGCCCGGCGGGCAGGCGAACACGGCCGAGGAGGTGTGCCGGATGTACTCGTTCATGGCGTCGTCGCGCAGGTTGCGCTGCACCTGGACGAATCCGGTCTCCGGGTTCCGCTGGAACGCGATGAAGAACAGCCCGGCGTCGAGCCGGCCCAGGCCGTCGGAGCCGTCGGCGAAGCTGTAGCCGCGCCGCAGGATCGCCGTCCCCGCGTTCGTCGGGTGGGCGAGGAACACGTGTGACGTCTCGGGGATGGCGAACTCGCCGTCCACCCGCGCGGTGAAGTCGACCGGGTCGAACTCCCGCTGCTGGCCGAGCGGCGCGCCGGCGCCCTTGGTCCGGCCGATGGTCCTCTCCTGCTCGTCCAGCGTGGAGCTGTCCCAGGGCTCGACGAGCATCCGGATGCGGCGGGTCACCAGGTAGGTCCCGCCGGTCATCCAGCCGGCGCCGTCCCCGTCGGCGTCGTCGTCCCCGACCCAGACGAACCGGTCCAGGGTCTCGGTGTTCTCGGCCTTGAGGTTGTCGGTCCCGTCCTTGAAGCCGAACAGGTTGCGCGGGGTGGACTGCCCGGTCGTGGTGGACGACGTCCGGCCGAAACCGAGCTGCGACCAGCGGACGGAGACCACCCCGGCGCCGATGCGCACCAGGTTGCGGACGGCGTGCACGGCCACCTGCGGGTCGTTGGCGCAGGCCTGGATGCACAGGTCCCCACCGCTGATGGCGGGGTCGATCTGGTCGCCGGGGAAGGCGGGCAGCTCCACCAGCGGCCCCGGCCGGCGGGCGGCCAGGCCGAAGCGGTCGGTGCCGTCGGCGGTGGTGAACAGGGTCGGGCCGAAGCCGATGGTCAGGGTCAGCCCGGACGCCGGCAGGCCGATCGCCTCCCCGGTGTCGTCCGGCGGGGCGTACTGGTCGCCGTCCACGGCACCGACCGGGCCGGCGTCCTGCCCGGCGGTCATCCGGCGGGCAGCCGCCGTCCAGGCCTCGAGCACCTCGACGAGCTCGTCGCGGCTGTCGGTGGTGACGTCGAAGGCGACGAAGTGCAGCCGGTCCTGGGCCGGCGTGACGATGCCGGCCTGGTGCACGCCCGTGAACTCGACCGCGTCGGTCGGCGACGGCCCGGCCGCCGCCGTGCCACTCCCCTCCGCGGTGGCCCGCCCCACCGCGCCGCCGGCGGCCCCGGCCGCGAGGACCCCCGCGCTGCCGGCTCCCACCAGGCCGAACAGGCGGCGCCGGGACAGGCCCCGGACAGACGAGGTCGGTTCGCTCATGACTGCCTCACTGCGCTGGTCCGCGGCGGGCGACCGCGGGTTCGATCCGCGGTCGGCCGACCGCGCTGCTGTCAGCGGTCGGCGACGACCGCGGCGACCTGGCTGACGGACTCGGTGAGCGCGGTGATGCTGTCGCTCAGGCCGCGCAGCTGCTCCTGCGTGAGCTGGTCGTACAGGACCCAACCGTCGCCGGATCGGTACTGTTCCAGCTCCGCCTCGGTGGCCGCGAAGCGCTCGTCGATCTCGGCCACCAGGTCGGGGTCGGCCTCCTCGAGGTAGGGGCGCAGCGCCTGGACGGCGGCCTCGGAGCCCTCGAGGTTGGCGGCGAAGTCCCACAGGTCGGTGTGCGAGTAGCGGTCCTCCTCGCCGGTGATCTTGCCGGTGGCGATCTCGTCGAGCAGCGCCTTGGCACCGTTGGCCAGCTGCAGCGGGTCGAGGGTCACGTCGTTGGCGAGGTCGACGATCTGCTGCACGTCGTGGTCCAGCTGGTCGGCGTAGGGGGTCATGCCCTCGGTGGTGCCGCCGACCCACAGCGCCTGCTCGATGCGGTGGTAGCCGGTGAAGTCCTGGCCGGGCTCCTGGTCGCCCTCGCGGCCGTCGATGAGCGGGTCGAGGTCGCCGAAGCTCTCGGCCACCGGCTCGATCCGCTCCCAGTAGGTGCGCGCCACCGGGAACAGCGCCTTGGCCCCCTCGACGTCCCCGGCCCGGACGGCGTCGGTGAAGGCGGTCGTCTGCTCCAGCAGGGCACCGGTCTGGCTCTGCACGTAGCGCTGGTAGTCCGTCGAGGCCTGGGCGAGGCTCTCGTCCTCGGACAGCTGCGGCGCCTCCCCGGTCACGGTGAGCCCGTTCCGGATCCCGTCACCGACCATCCCCGGCTTGCAGGCGGTCTGGTAGTCCCCGGCCGGCAGCTCGACGAGCAGCTCGCGGGTCAGCCCGGGGGCGATGTTCTCCACCTCGCCCATCACCCGGTCGCCCTCGGCGTAGACGTAGAACTCGGTGACCCGGCTGCCCTGGTTGCTGACCTGGAACGAGTGGGTGCCGGCCGGCAGCTCGGACTCGGCCACGTCGCAGGCGTCGTCGGTGGCCGCGACCGCGATCGTGTCCGCGGCCGACGAGCCGGAGGCGCCCTCGCCGGCGCCGGTCCCGCCACCGCTGCTGCAGGCCGCGGTGGTCAGTCCCGCGAGCAGGGTGGCGGCGAGGACGGGGAGGCGACGGCTACGCGCGGACATTCTCGTGGGTCTCCGGGTTCGACGGGCTCCCCGGCACGGCGCCGCGGGAGGACGGGGGAGTGGCGGGCCGCGGCCGGGCCGGCCAGAGGAAGGCGAGCAGCACCGGGACGACGTAGGCCACCCAGGCGATCGACTCCAGGACGGTCGGCGCCGGGGTGATGTTGAACATCCCGGCGATGGCCGCCCCGTACCAGCTGTCGGGGTGCAGGACACCGGAGATGTCGAAGGCGAGCACGTCGAGACCGGGCAGCACGCCGGCCTCCTGGAAGTCGTGGACGCCGTACTTGAGGATCCCGGCGGCCACGAAGACCAGCAGGACCCCGCTGACCGTGAAGAACCGCGACAGGTCCACCCGGATCGCGCCGGCGTAGAGGCCGACCCCGATCACGACGGCGCTGAGCACGCCCGCGCTGATGGCCACCAGCGGCGTCGCGGTCGTCGTCGCGCCCTGCGCGGCGGCGTAGAAGAGCAGCGTCGTCTCCAGGCCCTCGCGGACGACCGAGAGGAAGGCGACGCCGGCGACGGCCAGCGCGCCCATCCCCAGGGCGTGCTCGAGCTGCCCGGTGAGCTCGCCCTTGAGCCTGCGGGCGGTCCGCCGCATCCAGAAGACCATCCAGGTGACCAGGACGACGGCCAGCACCGAGGTGACCGCCTCGAACAGCTCCCGCGACCGGTAGTCGGCCAGCAGCGTCGTCTCGGTGTAGGTGAGCAGCGCGCCGAACAGCACCGAGAGCGCCACGGCGAGGGCGACGCCGGCCCACAGCGGCAGCAGCTGCCGGCGGCGGCCGGACTTCACCAGGTAGGCGACCAGGATGCTGACCACCAGGGTGGCCTCGAGCCCCTCGCGGAGCCCGATCAGGTAGCTGGCGAGGAACGCCTGGTCCATGCGGGGACCCCATCCGTGACACGGGCGAGCCCCGCGACGGCGTCGTAGGGCAGCCTCACCTTACTCACCGATCCGCGGGGTCCCAGGCGGGTTGCACGCCGCGGGAGGGCCGGCCGCGGGCCGCGGGCCGCCGGGAGCGGCGTTGCGGCGACGTTGCACCGGTCCCGATCCGGACGCGGCCAACGCTTGCCAGTCGCAACGGTCGACTGTGACGGTGGACACCCCCGGCGGCCGCCGCCGGTTCCCTCCCAACGCCGAGAGGACGGTCCCCCGATGACCAACGCTGCCGAGCAGGCCGAGGAGCAGGCGCCCACCCCGCCCCCCGCCGCCCCCGACATGACCGAGGTCCTGGCCGACGCGCCCACCAACTGGGGCAAGTGGGGCCCGGACGACGAGGTCGGGTCGCTCAACTACCTGACCGCCGAGGAGGTGCTCCGCGGGATCCAGCACGTCAAGCAGGGCACGGTCTTCACGCTGCAGCGGCTGATCGGCGACCCGAAGGGCGACCCGGTCTGGCCGGGGCGTTCGCCGGCCGAGCGGACGATGATCCTCGACGAGTCCACCTGGGACTCCCCCGACGCCCCGCAGTTCCCCGGCGGCCTGCACTACGCCGACGACAAGATCAACGCCTTCCTGCAGGGCTCCACGCAGTACGACGCCCTGGGCCACGTCTGGTACGGCGGGCAGATCTGGAACGGCTACGACGCCCGGACGACGGTCGGCGGGATGGACAAGGCCAGCGTCGAGCCGATCGCCCAGCGCGGCGTCGTGGGCCGCGGCATCCTGCTCGACATGGCCCGCTTCCGCGGGAAGCCCACCCTCGACAAGGGCGAGACCTTTACCCACGAGGACCTCATGGCCTGCGCCGAGGCCCAGGGCACCCGGATCGAGCAGCACGACGTCCTGGTCATCCGGACCAACTTCCTCCAGCTGTTCTACGACCAGGGCGAGGCCTTCTACGAGGGCTTCAACGAGCCCGGCCTGGTCTACAGCCCCGAGCTGGTGCGCTGGTTCCAGGAGATGGAGATCCCCAACCTGGTCACCGACACCATCGCCAACGAGGTCACCTACGACCCGAACAACGGCACCGCGCTGCCCCTGCACTGCGCGCTCATGCGCAACCTCGGGGTCACGCTGACCGAGATCTGCGACCTGGAGGCGCTGGCCGAGGACTGCGCGGCGGACCGGCAGTACACGTTCCTCTACGCCGCCGCGCCGCTGAAGGTGCACCGGGCCACCGGCTCGCCGGTCAACCCCCTCGCCATCAAGTGACGGCGATGTCGACCTACGAGCAGCGGCCGTGGCTGGCCCTCTACGCGGAGGGCCAGCCCGCCGACATCACCCCCGACCACGCCACGATGCTCGAGGTCTTCGAGGCCTCCCTCGCGGCCGCGCCGGACGCCGTCGCGATCCGCTACTTCGACGGCGTCCTCACCTTCGCCGACCTCGACGCCGCCTCCGACGCCCTGGCCGTGGGGCTGACCGAGGCCGGGTTCGCCCCGGGCGACCGGATGGGCCTGTACGTGCAGAACGACCCGGCGTTCGTCATCGGGCTGCTCGGCGCGTGGAAGGCCGGTGGCGCGGCGGTGGCGATCAACCCGATGAACAAGGCGCGCGAGCTGACCTACCTGCTCGGCGACTCCGGCGCCACGGCGCTGCTGTGCCTCGAGGACCTCTACACCGGGGTGGCCCGCGACGTCCTGCCGGAGACGCAGGTGCGCACCGTGGTCACCTGCTCCGCGCTGGACCGGCAGACCCGGGACGACCCGCGGGTGCTGGGCGACGTCGTCCGCACCCGGCCGGAGGGCACCCTCGACCTCGAGGAGCTGCTCTCCACGCACGCCGGGAAGCAGCCCGACGCCCCCGCGCCCTCCGGGGACGACGTGGCGATCCTGACCTACACGTCGGGGACGACGGGCGTGCCCAAGGGCGCGATGAACACCCACCGCACGATGACCTTCAACGCCTACACCTACCGGGAGTGGGTCCGGCTGACGCCGGAGGACAGCGTCCTGGGCATCGCGCCGCTGTTCCACATCACCGGGCTGGTCGCGCACGTCGCCGTCGCGCTGCTGGTGGGCTGCCCGCTGGTGCTGGCGCACCGCTTCCACCCCGAGGCGGTGCTGGACACCATCCGGGAGCACCGGCCCACGTTCACCATCGGGTCGATCACGGCGTTCATCTCCCTGATGGGGGTGCCGGGGGTGTCCCGGGAGGACTTCGCCTCGTTCCGGGCCATCTACTCCGGAGGCGCGCCGATCGCCCCGGCGGTCACCGAGCAGTTCGAGGCGCTGACCGGGCACTACATCCACAACGCCTACGGGCTCACCGAGACCAACTCGCCGTCGCACCTGGTGCCGCTGGGGCGGACCGCGCCGGTGGACCCGGACTCGGGCGCGCTCTCGGTCGGGGTGCCGGTCTACAACACCGTCGTCCGCATCCTCGACGAGGACGGCAAGGAGCTCCCGCCGCGGGAGATCGGGGAGATCGCGACCGCCGGGCCGCAGGTCGTGCCGGGCTACTGGAACAAGCCCGAGGCGACCGCCGAGTCCCTGCCCGGCGGGGAGCTGCGCACCGGCGACGTCGGGTTCATGGACGAGCAGGGCTGGTTCTACATCGTCGACCGCAAGAAGGACATGATCAACGCGGCCGGGTACAAGGTCTGGCCCCGCGAGGTCGAGGACGTCCTGTACGGGCACCCGGCTGTGCGGGAGGCGGCGGTCGTCGGCGTCCCCGACGCCTACCGCGGCGAGTCGGTGAAGGCGTTCGTGTCGCTCAAGCCGGGCACGACGGCGACCCCGGAGGAGGTCATCGCCTTCGCCAAGGAGCGGATGGCCGCCTACAAGTACCCGCGGTCGGTGGAGCTGGTCGACGAGCTGCCGAAGACGACGACGGGGAAGATCCTCCGCAGGGAGCTGCGGGACAACCCGCCCACCGGGTGACCTCCTCGGGCCCGGCCGTGATCAGGTGACCTGGTCGTGCTGGGTCCTCCCTCACCGTGGGCAGTGGGGGTGGACCCCGCACGGGCGGGGAGGACGCCCGCGCCGAGCCCGCACGGGCCCGACCGCAGGACCGACGAGAGACGAGGTGGGGCGACGATGCCCGAGGCGACTGGGCCGGAGACCGTGACCCGTGAGGACGCCGGCGGCGTCGCGACCATCACCCTGCTGCAGCCGGGCCTCACCCACCGCTCACGCCGCGAGCTGCTCGACGTCGTCCGGGAGGTCGGCGCCGACGGGTCGGTGCGGGCCATCGTCCTCACCGGGCGGGGCCGCGCGTTCTGCGTGGGGCAGGACCTCGCCCAGCACGTCGAGGCGCTCCGGGGCGACGCCGCGAGCTCGCTGTCGGTGGTCGAGGACGAGTACAACCCGCTGGTCCTGGCCCTGGCCGCGCTGCGCGTGCCCGTGGTGGTGGCGGTCAACGGGGCCTGCGCCGGGGCGGGCCTGGGCATCGCGCTGGCCGGGGACCTGCGGATCGCCGCCGCCGGCGCGAAGTTCACCACCGCCTTCACCGGGATCGGGCTGTCGAGCGACTCCGCGCTGGCCTCCCGGCTGGTCCACTGCGTCGGCGGCTCCCGCGCCGCGGAGATCCTGCTGCTGCCCGACCCCTTCCCCGCCGAGACGGCGGCGACCTGGGGCCTGGTGCACCGGGTGGTCGAGCCCGAGCAGGTGCTGCCCGAGGCGCAGGCACTGGCCGCCCGCCTCGCCGCCGGCCCCACGGCCGCCTACCGGGCGCTCAAGACGGTGCTGGCCACCGCCGCCACCGACTCCCTCGAGGACACCCTGGCCCTGGAGGCACGGCTGCAGAAGGAACTCGGGCAGACCGCCGACCACCGCGAGGCCGTGGAGGCCTTCCTGGAGAAGCGCACGCCGCGCTTCACCGGTCACTGAGGGTGTCGACACGACCGGGTCCTGCCGACGCGCCCCGTACCGAGACGGTCACCCCCGGTTCGCGATGACAGGCTCCCGCGAGGTCGTCGGAAGGGGGAGACGTGACGGAGTCCGCGAGGTCGCGGGGGACGCGGAGCGGAGCAGCGGGTCCGGCGGGCCGGACGCCGCCACCACGCACCGCGCCGGCACCGCGGACGGCCGACGGGCGCCCGCAGCCGCGGCGGGTCGTCCTCACCGGCAACGTCGTCGAGCAGCTCCCCCCGCCGCCGCCCCCGCGCCCGGCGACCACGAGTGACCTCGCCGCGCCCGTCGGCCGTCCCCGGCCGGAGGTGCCGGGCACGGTCCGGGCAACCGCCGCGCTGTGGTGGGCCGGCTGCGTGGCGGCGCTGACCGGCCTGGGCGCCGCGCTGCTGGACTCCGAGGCGCTGCGGGCCCGGCTGACCGAGACCGCCACCGCCACCGACCCGGCGGCCTCCGCCGACCTGGTCGCCGACGGCGTGCGCGCCACGATGGTCCTGGTGCTGGCGAGCGTCGCCGCACTGGTCGTCCTCTCCCTGCTGTGGGTGGGCCTGCTGCTGCGCGCCCGCACGTGGGCCCGCTGGGCGCTGGTGGTCACCGCGGCGCCGATCCTGCTGGCCCTGGACGTGGCGCAGAGCGTCGTCGCCGGCGACGCCGACACCGACCGGCTAGCGCTGGTCCTCGCCGCCGGCCTGTTCGTCGTCGCGCTCGTCCCACTCCTCAGCCGCTCCGCCCGCGCGTTCTGCCGGGGCGCCCGCCGCTGACGTCCCCCAGCCGTCCAGCTCGGCGAGCAGCGCCTCGCACGAGCGGACGACGACGCCGGCGGCGTCGGCGCTCGCCCGACGGGCCAACGGGTCTGCGGCGGCCGCGCGCCAGCGGCCCAGCGCCTCGAACGCCGCGGTCCGCAGGTCGGCGTGCGGGGCGTCCGCGGGCAGCCCCAGGCGGGCGGCGGGCCCGGTCCCCTCGGCACCGAGCAGGCGCTCGGCGTCGGGCCGCAGCTGCTCGGGCAGCGGGCTGTCGGCCGACCGCGCCCGGGCCAGCAGCTCCAGCTCGGCCAGGGCCGGGGTGGCCAGCCGGACCCGTTCCAGGCCGGCGCGCAGCGCGTCGCCGCCGTCCACCGGGTGCTCCTCCAGCACGGCCTGCAGCAGCCGCAGCGCCGTCCCCGCCTTCAGCGCGTCCCCCCGGTCGGTGAGGTGGACGCGCATCAGCCGCTGCAGCTCGACCAGCCCGCTGCGCTGCAGCAGCTCCACGGCGAGGGCCGAGGCGTCGGGCACGCCGGCCCGGATCAGGGCGAGGGACAGCCGGATGCCGAACAGGCCCAGCCGGTCCAGGAGCGCGGCCCGGACGTCCTGCGCGAGCGGCACCGGCGCCTCGGCGCGGCAGAACCGGTCGGGGGTGAGCAGTATCGCGGCGACCTGCGCCTGGTCGGCGGTGGCCAGGCTGCGCAGCGCGACGTAGTCCCCGTGCCGCAGGGTGCGGCCGGCCAGCGCCAGCAGCCCGGCGACGGGCACCACGGCCGCGCTCACCGCCCGCAGCTCGGGGTCCTCGGACATCCGCCGGGCCACCGCGCCGGCAGCGTGCAGGGCGTCCAGCCGGCCGGCACCGACCTCGTCGGCGCGGGAGAGCACGGTGATCGTGGTGGCGTGCGCCCCGGCGGCCGCGCCGGCCTGGAACCCGGCGAGGACGGCGACGTCCTCGGGCTGGGGCTGGCGGGTGAGGAACACGACCGCGTCGGCACCCGCGGTGCCGTCGTCGCCGTCCAGGAAGGTGCGGGTCCGGGCGCTGGTGTCGCCCGACAGCGAGGAGATGCCCGGGGTGTCGACCACGGTGGCCGGCTGCAGGTCGGGGGCCGGCCACTCCACCAGCAGCGAGGCGACCTCCTCGGGCGGGGTCCCGCCGAGCTCCAGCTGCAGGCCGCCGTCGGCCCGGCGGACCGGCAGCGTGCGGGTCTGCCCGTCCGTGCCGTGCAGGACCGCCCTCGGGGTGGCCCCGTGCCGGTAGAGGGTCACCACCCGGGTGCACTCGCCGGCGTCGGTGGGCGCGATCCGCGCCCCCACCAGGGCGTTGAGCAGGGTCGACTTCCCGGACTTGACCCGCCCGACCAGCGCCAGCCGTAGCGGCTCGTCCAGCCGCCGCCGCTGCGCCCGCAGCCGCTCGGCGACGTCGGGCCGGTCGGCGTAGCGCTCCAGCGCCTCGTCCAGCAGCGCCCGGACGTCGTCCAGGACCGCCGCCGGTGCCCCCGCCGTGAGCGTCACGGGACCGCCACCGCCGTCCGGTTGAGCTGGCGCACCTCGGCGGCGAGCCGGTCCAGCTGGTCCAGCCGCAACCGCAGCGAGCGGATGCGGGCGTCACGCTCGGCGGTGGCCTCCTTGGTCGAGCGCTGCGCGGCCGCCACGGCGTCGGCCAGGGAGCGGGACATCTCCTCCGCGGTGTCGGTGATCAGGTCGCGCAGGGTGCGCTGGACGGTCCGCAGCCGGTCCTTGAGCTGCTTGCCGACCTGGAACACCACCTCGTCCAGGTGCCGGCGGACGACGGCCTTCGCCTCGGACTGCCGCCGCTGCACCCGCTGCTTCTTGTCGTCGTTGTAGGCCTTGCGCCCGAGCAGGACGCCGGCAGCCAGCGAGATCGGGTTGATGATCGCCATCCCGGCCAGGCTGGTCACCAGCCCGGTCATCAGGACGCCGGTGTAGGACCCGCGCAGCCCGATCAGCGCCCGCTCGCGCAGGGTCATGGCGCCCTCGTCGATCTCCGGCAGGTCGACCAGGCTGTCCAGGGCGTCTCCGGCGGCCCCCACGGACAGGGCCGGGACCGCGGCGCCGCCGTCCCGGGAGAACTGCTCGATCACCCGCTCGGCGAGCCACTCCGAGCGCTGGCCGGCCCAGACGTAGCTGTCGGCGACGGCCGCGGCGATCCGCCGGTCGAGCCACGTGGCCAGCTCGGCCCAGGCCGGACCGGGGTCCTGGGCGTCGATCGCCTCCTCGGCCTCCCGGGTCACCACCCGGGACCGGTCGCGCAGGTCGAAGTCGATGTCGCTCATGAGGTCGGTCACGCCGTCGGCGAGCACCTGCTGCCAGCGCGAGGAGCGGCGGCGCAGGTCGTCGGCGGCGGCCTTGGCCTCCTCCAGACCACGCAGCAGCTCCTCCCGGCCGGCCGGGTCCTGCAGCCCGGCCAGCTCCGTGCGGACCGCGAGGGAGAGGTGCTCGGTGACCGCGGCGAGGTCGTGCACCAGCGCCCGCCGGGCGAGGACCTCGGCGCGGTCGACGACCTCGCGGCGCAGGTGGGTGACCAGCGCCCCGATGCCGGACTCCTCGTGCAGCTCCCGGTCCCGGTGCTGCACCGCCAGCTGCGCCAGCGCCGAGGAGACGGCGAACAGCGGCGCCTCGATGCCGCGGCCGGCCAGGTGGGCGCGGTCGAGCTCGAGGACGGTGCGCCACTGCGGGCAGGCGTCGGTCTTGGTGAGGACGCAGACGACCGTCGGGCACAGCCCGCGCGCCTGCTCCAGGAAGGCCATCTCCGGGGCGGTGAACTCCTGGCTCGCGTCGGACACGAGCAGGACGGCGTCCGCGGTCGGCAGCAGGTCGACCGTCCGCAGCGCCCGCACCGTGCCCACCCCGCCCACACCGGCGGTGTCGACGAGCTCCAGGCCGCCGTCGAGCAGCCGCCGCGGGAGCTCCACCTCCGCCTGCACCAGCCGCTCGTCGGTACCCGTCACCCGCGCCGCGACCTGGTCGATGGGCACCGGCACCCGCTCGGTGGGGACCTCGGCCCCGGCCTCGGCGGCCGGTCCGGTGGCCAGCACGAGGGTGGCGCGGGGGGTCTCCCCGTTGCGCACGACCGTCGGGACGACGGTGGCGACGTCGTCGGCCACCGGGCAGACCGGCGCGCCCACCAGGGCGTTGACCAGCGAGCTCTTGCCCTGCTTGGGCTCGCCCACGACCAGCACCCGCACCCCGGGGGTCCGGGAGCGCTCCCGCGCCTGGAGCAGCCGCCGGTGCAGGTCCGGCCGCTCGCAGACCTCCGCGAGCGCCACCGCCCGGTCGATCACCTGTGCTGTCGTCGCCATGGTCGCCTCCAGTCACCCCGGTATTACCATCCGCGTGCGAGCCGGCCCGGAACGTGCCCGGGTCCCGGGCGCCTCCGTGGCGCGCCCGGGACCCGGTGGGGAGTGGTCAGCCGGCGGTGACGTCCTCGACCTCGTTGCCCGAGAAGTTGTCCGAGAAGTTGTCGTTGAGGCTGTCCTCGACGTCCACCTCGACCTCGGTGTACTCGCTGTTGTCGGTGTACTGGCTGTTGTCCTGCGTCAGCTCGTTGCCGTTGAGCGAGTCGTCGACGCCGTCGTCGTCGGAGTTGTCCTGGAAGGAGTCCTCGACGTCCACGTCGACGTCGGTCGAGTTGTCGTTGAACGAGTCCTCGACCTCCACCTCGGTCGTGGTGGTGGTCGAGTTGTCGTTGCCCGAGTCGTTCACCGAGTTGTCGGAGTTGTCGTTGCCCGAGTCGTTCACCGAGTTGTCGGAGTTGTCCTCGTTGAACGAGTCCTCGACGTCCACCTCCACGTCGGTGGAGTTGTCCGTGTCGTTGCCGTTCCCGGCGACGTTGCCGTCGCCGTTCTGGGTGTTGCCGGAGTTCTCCACGTCGATGTCGGTGTCGATCTCGGTGTCGACGTCGTTGTCGCGGCCCACGGCGTTGCCGTCGCCGGAGACGTCGTAGCTGTCGTTGTACGAGTCGTTCACCGAGTTGTCGCTGTTGTCGATCGTGACGTCCTCGACGTCGTCGCCGGCGACGATGCCGCCCTCGTTGTCGATCTGGGTCACGTCGCCGTCGACGTCGCCGCCGGCGGCCACGCCGTCCCCGCCGACGAACACGTTGTCGTCCCCGAAGATGGCCTGCGCGTCGCCGCTCACCCAGATGCTGTGGGAGGCGTCAATCGAGACGTGGGTCTCGTGGTTCTCGTACTGGATCTCCTGCAGGTGGGTGATGACGACGGTCTCGTGACCCCCGGCCGGGGCGTGCCCGTGGCCCGAGCCGCCCTGGGTGTCGTCGTCGTCCTCGTCGTCGTCCTGGTCGCGGGCCGGCAGGTGGGCGGAGCCGCCGGAGTGCTCGCGGACGTCCTCGTCGTCGCTGCGGGACTGGACGCCGGCGGGGCGCGCACCGCCGTCGCCGTCGCAGGAGTCGCCGTTGCCGCCGTTCCAGCCGCCGACCGTGGAGTAGTCGGCGACCATCGGCATGAGGTCGGCGACGTCGTCCGGCGAGACGTCGGTCAGGCCGGCGGCGTCGAGAGCCGCCTCCGGGTCCTCCTCGTACGCGGCGGCCTTCGCCGGGTCGCGGAACAGGTCGAGGATGAAGTCGAGCAACGAGCTGGCGAGAGTCGACATGGCTGGCACTCCTGGGTCTGGGAGCCGGTCCGCCATCGGCCGGCTGGCAGCGGCAGTCCAGCCGCCGGGGGGCTCCCCCGGCATCGGGGTCGATCCCCCCATCCTCGTCACCCCGATGGGGGGTGTGCGCTGACTGAGCGTTAGGGGCTGCGGGGTGTCGCCCCCTACTTACGGTCCGCATCCGTCCGTGGCGGGTGGCGGGCGGGACAGATGGTGCGGGCGGGTCATACGTTCGGAGGACCCGGCCGGTCCGACACAGGGCGCCGGGGTTGCGGAATGCGGATCAGGGGGCACCTGTGCGCAACGGCGAGTACGGGTTGGGCATCGACATCGGCGACGGAGCCATCTCCGCCGCGGTGTGCGACGGCGACGAGGGAGGTGCGGCGGGCGCAGAGGCGCTGGTCATCGGGGAGTCCGGGGCGACGGCACCGGCCGCGCTGACCGTGGGCGAGGACGGCCGCGTGTCGTTCGGGGCGGCCGAGGGAGCGGCCTTGGTGGCGCACGTCCTGGCCCGCGTCGGCGACCCCGCTCCGCTCTACGCGGGCGACCGTCCGGTCGCGGCCGCCGAGCTGGCGGCCGGCGCGGTCCAGCGCATCCGCGAGGCGGCCGCCCGGCACGCGGGGCGGCCGGAGTCCTGGACCGTGGTCACGGTCCCGCCGTCCTGGGGCGGACACCGCCGGGCGGTGCTCGCCCGCGCGCTCGGTGACGCCGGGGTCCCCCGGTTCTCCCTCGTCTCGAGCGCGGTGGCCGCGGCCCACCACCACGTGACCTGCGGGGACATCCCGCCCGACGCCACCGTCGCGGTCTACGACCTGGGCGCCAGCACGCTGGACACCGCGGTGGTCGGCCCCACCCCCGACGAGCCGCTGGGTCACCTGGGGGTCCCCCCGGTCCCCCGGCCGTGGGGTGGGCGCGACCTCGACGACGCCGTCGTCGCGCACGTCGTCCGCTGCGCCGGGACGCCGGCCGACGCCGCCGCGTCCCGGGCGCTGCGCGCGGCGTGCACCGCGGCCAAGGAGGCCCTGTCGGCCGAGACGACCGTCCTGGTGGCCGCCGAGGGCCCGGACAGACCGGTCCGGCTCACCCGCGAGGAGTTCGACGAGGTCGTCGACGGGCCCGTGCGCGCGTCGGTGTCGGCGGTGACCGAGGCCCTCGCCGCCGCCGGGGTGGAGCTCGCCGACCTGGACGCGGTCGTGCTGGCCGGCGGCGCGGTCCGCGTCCCGCTGGTGGCCGAGGTGCTCTCCGGCGAGCTGGGCAGGCCCCTCGTCGTCTCCCCCGACCCGGCCCTCACAGCCGCTCTCGGTGCGGCCGCGCTCGCCGCGGACGCCCTGGTGGCCGTGCGGCTGCTCGCCGCCGAGACCGACGACCCCGCCCCCGTCGACGCCACGGTCGCCGTCCCGGCCGACTCCCCTCCCGAGCTCGCCGTCCCCCCAGGGGAGGCCCCCGGGCCGGCCGGGGTCACCCCCCGGCGGCCGAGGGCGCTCGTCGCCGGGACCCGGCGCCCGGGCGGCGCGCTGCGCCCGGCAGGCAGCGCGCGCGGCTCCCGCGTCCGGCGCGGTGCGGTCGTTGCCGGGGGCTTCCTCGGCCTGGTCCTGCTGCCCCCGGCCATCGCCGGCGTGATCGGCGTGGACCTGACCAGCGTCCCGACCGACGGGGTGGTGGCCGAGGTGCAGGACGGCGAGGTCGTGGCCTCGGGCAGCGCCGCGGTCGGGGGCACCACGCCCGCCGCCGAGTCCGCGGAGTCCGCCGGGTCCGCCCCGGGCCGCGGTCAGGGAGCGGGCGCGGGCCGCGCACCGGCGGTCGACCCGGGCAGCGTGCTGCCGGGCGGCGGGCTGGGTGCGGCGGTCGCCACCGCCACCCGGGGCGCCGCGGCCGCCGCGGACACCCCCGCGGCCGGCGCCCCGCAGGCGCCCGGCACGGCCTCCACCCCCCGGGGCGGGACGACGACGAACCCGCCGGCTCCCGGCTCGACCCCGCCCCCCACGACGGGCCAGGACCCGACGACGCCGCCGCCGACGACCACCCCGCCCACCACCGACCCCCCGACCACCACGCCGCCCAGCGACACCCCGACGACCACGCCGCCCAGCGACACCCCCACCACGACCCCGCCGACCGACCCGGCGCCGATCACGGAGCCGGACCCCGTGCCCGACCCCGAGCCGGACCCGGTGCCCGACCCCGAGCCCCAGCCCCAGCCGGAGCCCGAGCCCCAGCCCGAGCCGGAGCCCGCCCCCGACCCGGCCCCGGCGCCGGACCCGGCCGGCGACACCGTCTCCGCCACGGCGGCGCTGTGATCGCCGACATCGGTGCCGGTGGCACACTGCTGGCCGACTGCGGACCCGACGCGGTCCGCGAGCTGGCCGGTCCGCCCGGCCGTCCCGCTGTCCCGGTGACCGTGCAGGGCCCCGGGGGGACGGGGAAGACGCTGCTGCTGACCGAGCTGGCCGCGGCCCACCGCAGGGCGGGGCTGCCGGTGCTCGAGGCCGCGCCGATCGACCCGGCCGACCTCCCCGACGAGTTCGCCGTCGTGGTCGACGACGCGCACCGGCTGACCGAGGCGGCGGCGGCCGGGCTGATCGACCTGCTGCGGCACCCCGGCGCCCGGGTGTCGATCGCCTACCGGCCCTGGCCCCGGCCGCGGCCGCTGACCGCGCTGCTCGCCGAGGTCGGTGCCGACCGGCGCGCCGTCGTCCTCGGGCACGCCGACCGCGCGCAGGTCCGCAGCTGGGCGCGGGAGCACCTGGGACAGGCCGTGGCCCCGGGGCTCGTCGACGCCGTCCTCGCCCAGACCGGTGGGCTCCCCGCGCTGGTCCACCCGCTGCTGCGGTCGCTGGCCCGGCGCGGGCCCGGGTCCGCCGTCCCGGGGCAGCCGGTCCGGCTGGTCGTGCCCGAGGAGGTCGGCGACCGGGCCCGCGCCGGCCTGGCGTCGGTCGACGAGGGCACCCGGGCCCTCCTGCACGCCGTCGCCGCCGGGGCTCCGCTGGACGACGAGGTGCTCGGCGACCTCCTCGGCGTGCCACCCCTCGACGCGGCGGAGCTGATCAGCGCCGCGCGGGCGAGCGGCCTGCTGCTGGCCGGCGGTGCGGTGGTGCCGATCGTGGCGCAGGTGCTGCTCGCGACCACCCCGCCCGACATCACCCGCCGGACGCGCCGGCAGCTGCTGTCGCTGCTGCTCGAGCGCGGGGAGGAGCCGGTGGAGCTGGCCCGGCGGCTGGCGGCCGAGCGGGTGCGCGACCCGCGGGCGGCGCGGCTGCTGGAACGGCACGGGGAGGCGGCGCTCGCTGCCGACCCGGCGCTGGCCGGGCAGCTGCTGGGCGAGGCGGCCCGGACCGGGGCACCGGTCTCCGGGCTGGCCGCGCGGCGGGCCCAGGCCGCGGTGCTGGCCGGGGACCTCGACGGCGCCCTGCAGTGGGCCGACACTGCCCTGGCCGACCCGGCCGCTCCGGACCGGGCGCGGGCGGCGGGCGTGACCGCGGCCGTGCTGGCCCAGCGCGGGCTGCTCGGCCGGGCGGCCGACCTCTGCCGGCTGGCCGGCCCGGAGCGCGCCGGGGCCGCGGCGCTGGCGCTGCTGGCGACGGGGGCACCGGAGGAGGCCCGGGCCGTCCTCGGGGAGGCCGGCGCGGTGCGCGGGGTGCCCACGATGCTGTCGGTCAGCGAGGAGCTGACCGCCCAGGGCGTCGCCCAGTCGCTGCGCACGGGCGAGAACGCCGCCGACGACATCTCCGCGGCGCTGTCCACGCTCACCCGGGCGGCGGCGCTGCTCGAGCCGGTCGGGCGGACGGCGGTGCTGGTGGACACCCCGGCGGCGCTGGCCGCGCTGGTCGCGCTGCACAGCGGCGAGCTGGGGGTGGCCGAGTCGGTGCTGCAGCGGGCGGTGGACGCCGACCTCGGCGGACCGCCGTGCCGGCCGCGCCACCGGTTGCTCCTGGCCTGGATCGCGATGCTGGCCGGACGGCTGACCCGCGCCCGCGAGCTCATGGCGGCGGCGCAGGACTCGGCGCAGATGACCGCGGCCCAGGAGGGGACGCCGGCCCTGGAGCCGCGCGACGACGTGTTCCTGCAGGCCCTGGAGGTGGGGCTGGCCCGCCGCAGCAGCGACGTCCCCGCGCTGGTGCGGGCGTGGGTGCGCGCGCGGGAGGCGGTGGTCCGCCACCCGGTGGACCTGTTCACGCTGCTGCCGCTGGGCGAGCTCATCGTGGCCGCGACCCGGCTGCAGGACGACGACCGGCTCCGCCCGCACCTGGCCGAGGCGCAGGCACTGCTGGGGCGGCTGGGCGATCCGCAGCTGTGGGCGACGTCGCTGCACTGGAGCGGCGCGCAGGCGGCGATCCTGGCCGACGACCCCGACCGGCTGCGGCCGCACGCGGCGGCCCTGGTCGCCGCAGCTCGGACCAGCCCCTACGCGGCGACCCTGGCCCGGGCGGGACGGTCCTGGATGCGGGTGCTCGCCGGCGACGTCGACGCGGCGAGCGTGGTGGCCGCGGCGGAGGAGCTCACCGCCGTGGGGCTGGGGTGGGACGGCTCGCGGCTGGCCGGTCAGGCCGCGGCCCGTGCGACCGACCAGAAGGCCCGGTCGCTGCTGCTGGGCTGCGCCAGGACGCTGGCCGACAGCGCCGGCTGCGAGGGCGCACCCACGGCACCCGCGCCCCGGCCGGCCGCGGAGGGTGCGCCTGCGCCGGCCCCGAGCGGTGCGCTGTCCGAGCGCGAGCGGGAGGTGGCCCGGCTCGTCGTGGCCGGGCAGACCTATCGCGAGATCGGCGGGCGGCTCTACATCTCCGCCAAGACCGTGGAGCACCACGTGTCCCGGATGCGGCAGCGCCTGGGGGCGAGCAACCGGTCGGACCTGCTGGCCCGGCTCCGGGCCGAACTGGGGGAGTAGGAGGACCCGCTCGGGCGGAGTGCCAGGGGAGGACGGGGTCCTCTCCCGGCGGGAGCGGGGGTCCTCCCTCAGCGGGTGAGGACGACGCAGGCCGGGCAGACGTCGCGGGCCGGCGTCGGCCACGCCTCGTCGACGGTGATGCGCGCCAGCGAGCCGCACAGGGTCAGCTCGCAGGCGCCGTCGAGCTCGGCGGTGGGCCGGTGCAGCTCGACCGCGTGCCACAGGGCCGCGGTGGGGCCGTGGGCGCGGCTGCGGGCCGGGACGTAGGTGGGTGCGGGAGCGAGGGTGGAGGTGCTCATGCGGAGACGGTCGGCACGGGGGGCCGGGAGGGACACGGCCCGTCCCGGTGCCCTCCCCCGGAGGGGTGAGACGGCCACCCGATCGCCGACCCGACGGCGGCGGGGCAGGATGCGGTCATGGAGCTGACCAAGCACGGCCACGCCTGCGTCGTCCTCAGCGAGGGTGACCGGCGGCTGGTCATCGACCCCGGCGCCTTCACCGACCCGGCGGTCCTCGACGGCGCCGGCGCCGTCCTGGTGACCCACGAGCACTTCGACCACTTCGCGGCCGACGTGCTGCGCGCGGCGATGGACGCCGACCCGGCGCTGGAGGTGTGGAGCAACCGCTCGGTGGCCGGTCAGCTCGACGGGCTGGGCGGGCGGGTGCACGTCGTCGGCCACGGCGACGCGGTCACCGCGGCCGGGTTCGACGTGACGGTGCACGGGGAGATGCACGCGGTGATCCACCGCGACGTCCCGCAGATCCTCAACGTGGGGTTCCTGGTGGACGGCCAGGTCTTCCACCCCGGCGACGCCCTCACGGTGCCGGAGGTGCCCGTCCCCACCCTGCTGCTGCCGGTGCACGCCCCCTGGTCGAAGGTCTCCGACGTCATCGACTACGTCCGCGCGGTGGACGCCGACCAGGCGTACGCGATCCACGACGCGTTGCTCAGTGAGCAGGGGCTGGGGGTCTACGGCGGCTGGCTGGGCGAGCGCGGCCCCGGCACGCCCACCCCCTACAGCCGGCTGTCCCCGGGGGACTCGGTCGACCTCTGAGGTCGGCCGGGTCCCCCGGGCGCAGCGTCAGCGGACGGCGCGGTTGCGACCGCCCGAGAGGCCCTCGGCGACGCCGATGAGCACCACCGCGGCGATCACGGCCACGATGAACCCGAGCACGTTGAGCTCCCAGATGTCGCCGGTGCCCAGCAGGCTGGCGACGACGCCGCCGATGAGTGCACCCACGACGCCCAGGACCAGCGTCATCAGGATGCTCAGCCGCTGCTTGCCCGGCTTGATGAGGCGGGCCAGCGCCCCGATGATCAGGCCGACGACGATGAGACCGAGGATCTGCACGTCTTCCTCCTTGCGTCCTCGGGCGCGCCCCAGTCGGCACACCCGTTCGGCGAGGTGGCTACCCCAAGATCACCGCGGCACACCTGCCGGTCACCCGATCGTGATCCTTCCTCAGCTCCGGGACAACACCTCCACGTGCGCGGGGAGCCGGTCCAGCTCGCCGTCCACGGTCCGCTGCACCATCTGCCGGACCGCCCCGCGCTGCAGCCGCCGGGCCAGCCGGCCGCCGGTGCGGGGCTCGTGGCTCACGGTGATGGTGACGCGGGTCGCGCCGGAGTCGGCGTCGGCCAGCTCGATCCGCGTCGTCCACGTCTCCGGGGTCAGCTCCAGCCGGGTGGTGACCGCCCGCCGGGGCTCCCACTCGACGATCTCGCCTCGCGGCGCCCCGGCGGGCGGCTGGGCGCCGTCGTCGAGCCGGCCGGGCACGCAGACGAACGTCGTCCCCACGCCCGGGGACCCGGCGCCGTCGACGACGTAGGAGACGTCGCACACCGTGCAGTAGGGGGCCAGGACGGCGAGGGCGCGCCACACCCGGACGCGGTCGAAGGGCACCTCGCGGGTGCCGCTGACGGTGGTCATCCCCGCCGACGGTAGTCGGCGCCGGCCCACCCCCTCACCGGCCGCCGACGGAGACCTCGAACTCCACCTGGCTGACGTCCGGGCGCAGCCGCGAGAAGCTGTGCACCTGCGGCTGACCGCTGCTGTCGCGCACCGTCGTCCGGACGACGAGCAGCGGCGACCCGGCCACGACCCCGAGCACGTCGGCCTCGTCCGGCGCCGCCGTCCCCACGTCGACGACGATCCGCGCGTGCGCCAGGTCGGCGGAGTACTCCCGGCGCAGGAAGTCGTAGAGCGACCCCTCGCTGAAGTCCTCCTCCGCCGCGCGGGGGTAGGTGGCGGCGGCCATGAAGCTGTGCGCGACGTGGTTGGGGACGCCGTCGAGGCTGCGCAGCCGGACCAGCTCGACGACGTCGGTCGCCGGCTCCAGGCCCAGCTCGGCCGCGACCGGCGGCTGCACCGGCACGATCCGCTGGGTGAGCACCGTGGTGCCCACCTGGGCGCCCTGCTCGGTCATGACCGAGCTGAACCCGGCGATGCGGTGCACGAAGCTCTCGCGGTACTCGTGCCGGATGGCGGGGCGGGTGACGTAGGTGCCCCGGCCCTGCTCACGCACGAGGTGCCCGTCGGCGACCAGGCCGTCGACGGCGCGGCGCAGGGTGATCCGGCTGACCCCGTACTCGGCGCAGAGGACCGGTTCGGGAGGCAGCAGCGTGTGTTCGGGGAGCGCGGACACCCGGCGGCGCAGGTGCTCGCGGACCGACAGGTACTTCGGTCCCGACACGGCACTGGTCACGACAGCAAAGGTACTGGACAGGTAGACGTCTGGTCGTCTGAGACGTCTGTCTCAGCCGGTCGTGTCATCCCCCGGGAGAGCGGCCGGCCGGGAGCGGTCGCCGCCCTCGACCTCCACGACCTCCGTCCGGCTGGTCGGGCCGCTCACCAGGGACACCTGCCGCCGCCGCACGCACAGGGCCGCCGCCACCGCGGTCAGCGCCGCCTCCGTGGCCCGGCCCTCCACCGGGCGCGCCGCCACCCGGACGACGAGCGCGCCGTCGTGGTTGCCACCCACCACCGTCCGGGCCGCGCCGGGGCACACCCGGATCGTTCCGCGCACCACGGCAGTGTCCCGATCCGACGGGATGAGAGGCTGCACGCCAGCACCACGCGGTATCGCATCCTCCGTACGGGATGCCCGGAGGATGGCAGGTTGGACAGCGTGTCGCAGGACCCCCGCGCCCGGCGCCGCCAGGAGACGCACCGGCGCATCTACGCCTGCGCCATGCGGCTGTTCCAGGAACGTGGCTACGACGAGGTGACCGTCGCCCACATCACCGCGGCGGCGGGGGTCTCAGTACCCACCTTCTACGACCACTTCCCGAGCAAGGAGCACATCGTCCTGCCGATGCCCCGGGCCGAGGAGGTCGAGCAGGTCCTCCCCGCGATGAGCGAGGGGCTCACCGTGGCCGAGCGGGTGCGGCGGGGCATCCTGGGCTGGCTGGCCGGCTACCAGGGGGAGGACCGCGAGGAGCTCCTGGCCCGGTGGCGGGTCGTCGTCGCGACGCCGGGCCTGCGCACCCGGGCGGCGACCTTCGAGCGGGCCACCGCCGAGATGGTGCTCGGTCTGGTGCAGTCCGAGGACTCGGCCAGCGGCCTGCCGGACGTGGTCGTCGCGGCCAGCCTGTCCGCCTACACCCAGATCCTCCTCCGCTGGGCCGAGGCCGACGGCCGGGTGCCGCTGGAGGAGGTCGCCGAGCAGGTGCTGGCCGCCCTCCGCGAGCTCTGACCCCGGTCGGGTCGGCTCAGGGCGCCCGCAGCTCCACGACGGCGACCTCCGGCCGGGCGCCGACCCGCATCGGCGGCCCCCAGTACCCGGCGCCGGTGGTCACGTAGAGCTGGGTGTCGCCGACCCGGGACAGCCCCTCGACCGACGGCTGGTCGAGCCGGATGGCGTAGTCGAACGGCCACAGCTGCCCACCGTGGGTGTGGCCGGACAGCTGCAGCCCGACGCCCGCGGCGCTGGCCTGCTCGACCATCCACGGCTGGTGGGCCATCAGCACCAGCGGGACGGCGTCGTCGCGGCCGTCCAGCGCGGCGTCGAGGTCGGCGCCGTGACCGGGGACGCCGGAGCGCGCGGCCGTCCGGTCGTCGATGCCGGCCAGGTCGAGCGACGCACTGCCGCGGCGGACCGCGACCCGCTCGTTGCGCAGGACCTGCACCCCGAGGGTGGGCAGGTGGTCCAGCCAGGCGGTGGTGTCGACGAAGTACTCGTGGTTGCCGGTGACGAAGTAGACCCCCTGCCCGCTGACCAGGTCGCCCAGCGGCGCGACGTCCTCGCGCAGGTCGGCCACGTCGCCGTCGACCAGGTCGCCGACGATCGCCACGACGTCGGGGCGCTGGGCGTTGACCGTCTCCACCAGTCGCTCGAACCGCCGCCCGCCGTAGGTGGCCGACAGGTGCCCGTCGGAGAAGGTGACGATCCGCAGGCCGTCCAGGGCGGGGTCCAGCCCGGGCAGGGTCACCGGCACCCGCCGGACGACGGGCGCGGAGTTGGCCAGGTACGCGCCGGTGCCCGCCGTCCCGAGCGCGACCGCCCCCGCCGTCACGGCGAGCCCGCGGGCCAGCAGCAGGCGGCGGGACGGGTCGGCGACGGTGTCGGCCTCCGCCGGGGCCTCCGGCATGGTGTCCGCCGGCGCCGTCCCGGCGGGGACGGGCACGGACGCGCGCTGCCCGGCGCCCGCCCACCGCCGCGCGAGCAGCCGCACCGGTTCCAGCGCGAGGAGCGCCAGGAACAGGTAGAACGCGACGCCGAGCCAGCTGAAGCCGACCCACTGCAGGGCGGTGGTGGCCGCGGAGTCCTCGCGGCGCAGCAGCACCGCG
The DNA here is from genome assembly GCF_054050175.1 of Geodermatophilus sp. SYSU D00697. Taxonomy (NCBI): domain Bacteria; kingdom Bacillati; phylum Actinomycetota; class Actinomycetes; order Geodermatophilales; family Geodermatophilaceae; genus Geodermatophilus; species Geodermatophilus sp. SYSU D00697. Next base: position 131,971 of record NZ_JBJGYV010000005.1, on the reverse strand, counting down.
CCGGCGGGCAGGAGCGCCAGGACGACCGTCAGCAGGGTCAGCCGGCTGCGCGCCGGCCCGGGGAGCGTGGTGCTGCGGACCAGCCGCCACCAGAGGTAGGAGTGCAGGAGGACCAGGGCCAGCAGCACGACCGTGCCGAAGCCGAGCAGGCCGATGAGGGACAGCGGGGGCCTCGTTTCTCGGGGCGGGCTTCTCGGGACCGGCGGGGTTCTGGAGGGACCGGCGAGCTCAGGCGCGGACGGCGGCGCGGATCGCCTTGCGCAGGGACGGCTCCATCGTCCAGAACTCCGCCTGGGCGGCGGCGGCGCGACCCTCCTCGAGGCCGTGCAGCCGGCCGTAGGTCCAGGGGTTCTCGCCGGCGGCGAAGGCGGCCCGCCCCAGACGGGTGCAGTACTGGCGGGTGACGACGGTGTCCTGCGAGGCGCCCAGCACGTCCTGGACCTGCTTCATGAGGTCGACCAGCTCCGCCGCCGGGGCGCCGAGCACGTCGGAGGCCACCTCGGCGGTGTAGCGGACCCGCTTGGCGGCCTTGCGGGCCTCGTGCAGCTCGTGCTCCCGCTCGGCGCCCTCGGACGACCGCGCCGCCTCGACCGCCCGGCGCAGGCGCTTGCCGGTGCGCCGGACGGCGTCGGCGAGCACCGCGGGCGCGGGGTCGGCAGCCGCCTCGGTGACCGGCGGGTCCGCCAGCAGGGCGTCGAGGGCGTCGAGCAGGCGCAGGTAGCGGCGGTCGGCGAGGGCCCGGGCGACCTTCCGCGAGCCGGCCTCGTGGTCCTTGACGGTGGTCTGCTGGATGCGGGCGACGACGGGCCCGAGCACCAGCTCCACCGGCTGGGCCTCGACCAGTTCGCGCAGGTGCTGGAGAGCGACCTCACCGTCCCGCGCGCCGGACAGCTGCTCGCCCACCCAGCGCAGCTCGTCGCGCAGCGGGTCGGTCTGCTCACGGTCCAGCACGGGCCGGAAGGCGGCGAGGATGCTGCGCAGCCGGCGGCAGGCGACGCGGACGTCGTGCACGCCCTCGGGCTGCTCGGTGCGGACGGCGAGGTCGGCCCCGCGCAGCGCGGCGAGCTGGCCGGCCAGGGCGGTCAGGACGACGTCCCCCGCCGATGGACCCTCCTGCTTCTTCTTGCCCTTCTTCCCCGGAGGCGCCGTCGCCGGCTCGCGCTCCGGCCCGGCGGCCGGCACCCGGCCGTCGAGCACCCGGCCGACCTTCGACGGCACCGCCGAGACCCGGGCGCCGGCCGCGACCAGGCGCTCGGTGACCGCCTCGAGCAGCACCTCGTCGCCGCCGACCAGCTCGACCTCGAGCTCGCGCCAGGTGGTGACCGTCGCGGGCTCCCCGGGGTCGGCGGCCAGGGCGGTGCCGACGACGCTGTCGTCGGCGACCTCGGCCAGCACCCGGCCCTCGTCGTCGAGCAGGCGGTGCACGACGCGGCGGGTGCGCAGGGTGGCGACCGGGCCGGGCGTCGCCGTCCCGAGCAGGCCCAGCACGGGGGCGACGACCGCCTTGGGCACCGTCCGGCCGGCCCGCCCGAGCGGCTGGTGCAGCTCACGGCGGGCGCCGGCCGCGGCGGGCAGCTTCACGTGCCAGCCGGCGTCCGAGCCCCCGGTGCGTCGCCGCAGGGTGACCCGGGAGCGCAGCAGCCGCAGGTCGGGGGTGTCGAAGTAGGTGGCCTCGAGCTCCTGCTCGTCCGGCGCGCCGACCGCGGCCACCCCGTCCACGTCGAGGCTCGGCAGGCTGAAGGCGTCGTCGGCCTCGAACTTGCGCTCGATCTCCAGGTGCTCGGTGGTCACGATCCGCCACGGTAGGCCAGGTCCGGGCTGGTCAGCACACCGCCGACGCCACCGCCGATGTTCGCGGGAGGCCCGCTCTGGGCACGCCCCCGCGCAGGAGAGTGCCCCGTCGGGGCCTCCTGCAGGAGGGGAGCCGCCTGAGATGTTGAGCGAGCGGGAGCTGGCCGCGGCGATCGGCGCGACGGCGTACGGCCCGGACGGGCAGAAGATCGGCACGGTCGAGCACTTCTTCACCGACGACCGCACGGGGGCACCCACCTGGGTCGCGGTGTCGACCGGCCTGTTCGGGACCCGCCACTCCGTCGTCCCGGCCTCGGAGGCGACGTTCGGCGACGGGGCGCTGCAGCTGCCGGTGACGCGGGACGCCGTCCGCAATGCGCCGCACGTCTCCGACGAGCACCTCGACCCCGACGCCGAGGAGCTGCTGCGCCGGCACTACTCCGTGGACAGCGCGGCCGGGGACGCCAGCACCGTGGACAGCGGGGAGGGGCGCGCCGCGGCGGGTGCCGGGTCCGCGGCCGTCGCGGACACGGCGGGTGCGGAGCCGGACGAGCAGACCGCGCCGGTGGCGACCACCGCCTCCGACGGGGACACCGTCCGCGTCGAGCAGACCGGCCGGGCGGGGGACACCGTGCAGGTGGGCGGAACCACACCCGCGGGCGCCGCCGGGGCGGCCGTCGCAGGGGCACCCGTCGCCGGGGCGGCCGGTGCGGCAGCCGGCGCCGCGGGCAGGACCGCCGCCCCCGACGACGCGATGACCCGCAGCGAGGAGCAGCTGCGGGTGGGGACCGAGCGGGTCGCCGCGACGCGCGCCCGGCTGGTCAAGTACGTGGTGACCGAGGAGGTGACCCTCACCGTCCCGATCCGCCGCGAGGAGATCCGGGTGGAGCAGGTGCCGGTCGACGCCCCGGACCCGGACCCCGGTGAGTCACTGGCACCCGACCCCACCCCGGGCGGGACCGGCGCGGGCGGCCCCTCCGCGGCCACGTCGGGCCTGCCCGGGGAGATCGTCCTGCACGCCGAGCGGCCGGTGGTCTCGGTCGAGGTCGTGCCGGTGGAGCGGGTGCGGTTGAGCACCGACGTGGTGACCGGCCAGGAGCGGGTGACCGAGCAGCTGCAGCGGGAACAGATCGTCGTCGACGAGGACCGCACGCCCCGAGCGGAGTGAGCGGGCGCCTCCTCCGCGCCCCTGCGCTCCGCTCAGCTGCGGCGGTCGGCCAGGAAGGGCAGCCGCGCCCGGACGGTGGCGACCTCAGCGGGGTCGACGTCGGCCACCACCAGCGTCTCCACCCCGGCGGCGGTGGCCAGCAGCTCCCCCATCGGGCTGACGATGCGGCTGTCACCGGCGTGCTCGGTGCCGTCGCCGGCCGCACCCACCCGGTTGCAGCCCACGACGTAGGCCTGGTTCTCGATCGCCCGCGCCTGCAGCAGCGTTCGCCAGTGCAGCCGCCGGGCCGCGGGCCAGTTCGCCGTCACCAGGTAGACGTCGGTGTCCTGGGCCGCGGCCCAGAAGACGTCGGCGAAGCGCAGGTCGTAGCAGATGAACGGGGTGATCCGCAGCCCGCCGATGTCCACGGTGAGCGGCTTCTCCCCGGCGCGGAACCGCTCGTGCTCGCCGCCGTGGGTGAACGGGTGCAGCTTGCGGTAGCGGTGCACGGTGCCGTCGGGGCCGGCGATCACCAGCGAGTTGTGCGGCAGGGCACCGACCTCCCCGCCCACCCCACCGATGACTCCCCCGCCCACACTGTCCGCCCCCACCTCGGGACAGCTCCCGGCCACCCACACGCCGTGCTCGGCCGCCTGCGCCTGGAGGAACTGCGAGGACGGGCCACCCTCGGGCTCACCGATGCCCGGCGTCATGGTGAACCCGGTGGAGAACGTCTCGCTCAGCAGCACGAACTCCGCCCCCGCACCGACCGCCCGGGCCACCTGCGGAGCCAGCCGGGCGAAGTTGGCCGCCCGGTCCTCCCAGACGATGTCGTGCTGGACCGCCGCGATCCTCATCGGCTCATCCTCTCCAGTCGCTCCACGGCCTCCCCCAGCACGGCGTCGCCCTTGCAGAAGGCGAACCGGACGAGGTGCCGGCCCAGCGCCGCGTGCGCGGGGTCGTAGAACACCACGGTGGGGATGGCGACGACACCCGCCCGCTGCGGCAGCGAGCGGCAGAACGCCACGCCGTCCCCGTCGGGCTGCACCGGCCGGACGTCGACGGTGGCGAAGTAGGTCGCCTCCGGGCAGACGACCGGCAGCCCGGCAGCGGTCAGCCCCTCGACGAGCACGTCGCGGCGGTACTCCAGGTCGCGGGCGATGCCGGTGAAGTACTCGTCGGGCAGCCGCAGCCCCGCGGCGACGGCCGGCTGGAACGGCCCGCCGTTGACGTAGGTGAGGAACTGCTTGGCGGTGCGGACGGCGGCCACCAGCTCAGCCGGGCCGCAGATCCAGCCGACCTTCCAACCGGTCACGTTGAACGTCTTGCCGGCGCTGCTGACCACGAGCGTGCGCTCCCGCATGCCCGGGAACGTGGCGATCGACGTGTGCCGGCTGCTGCTGAAGACCAGGTGCTCGTACACCTCGTCGGTGAGCACCAGCAGCTCGTGCTCCATGGCCAGGGCGGCCAGCGTGCCCAGCTCGCTGCGGGTGAAGACCTTGCCGGTCGGGTTGTGCGGGCTGTTCACCAGCAGCAGCCGGGTCCGCGGGGTCACCGCCGCCCGCAGCTCGGCGGGGTCGAAGGTCCACGGGCCGGTGCCGGACTCCGGCGGCCGCAGCGGCACCGGCCGGGCCACACCGCCGGCCATGGCGATCCCGGCGGCGTAGCAGTCGTACATCGGCTCGAAGAGGACGACCTCGTCGCCGGGCTCCAGCAGCGCCAGCAGCGCGGCCGTGAGCGCCTCGGTGGCGCCCGCGGTGACCAGCACCTCGTCGGCCGGGTCGTAGGCGTGACCGCCGAACCGCCGCCCGTGCTCGGCGATCGCCGCGCGCAGCTCCGGGATGCCGGGCCCGGGCGGGTACTGGTCGTGCGGGGTGCCGATCGCGGCCCGGGCGACGTCGAGCACCTCGGGCGGGCCCGGGTAGTCGGGGAACCCCTGGCCGAGGTTGATCGACCCGGTGGCGACGGCGAGCGCGCTCATCTCGGCGAACACCGTCGTCCCGAAGCCCTGTAGGCGGGCCGACAGGTACGGCGCTCGGGTCATGCCCCCCAGCCTGGCAGACGAGGTTCCACGTGGAACGGCGGTCAGCCGACGAGCACGTCCTCCATGCCCTCGATTTGCACCACGTCACCCCGGCGGACCTGCCGGCCGCGCCGCTCCTCGGGCTCGCCGTTGACCCGCACTGCGCCGGTGAGCAGCACGTCCTTCACCTGGGCGCCGGTCGGCACGGCGTCGACCAGCTTGAGCAGCTGCCCGAGGCGGATGGAGTCCTCGCCGGGACGCAGGTCGACGGTGCGCACGCTGCTCATGGTCCCTGACACCGGTCGGCTGCCCCCGCTCCGGTCCGCCGCTGGGCCACCGCTGGGCTGCCGGGGCTCGCTGCGGTGTCACTGCTGCGCCACCCCTGGGCCGCCGGGGCTCGCTGCGGTGCCTCCCCCCCCCCCCCGCGGCAGGCGGAGCCGCCCCGGAACCGGTCCGGTCAGCACCCTGTCCTTGCAGGTGCTCGTGCTCTGCATGCGCCCGGTACGCAGAGCACGAGCACCGCGACACCGACCCCGCGCCCCCGCCCTTCGCGCTCTGCATGCGCCCGGTACGCAGAGCACGAGCACCGCGACACCGACCCCGCGCCCAGGCCCTCAGCTGACGGCGTCCACCTCGTCGCCCACGGTCACGCGCCCCGGCCGCACCACCAGCGCACCGATCGCCAGCGTGCCGCCGCGCTCGCGGTGCACCGTCCGCAGCACCCCCGTGTCCCGGCCGATCCCCCCGGGCTGCGGCCGGGTGACCATCACACAGCGGTCGATGGGCTTGACGACGTCCAGCTCGGCGTCACCCAGCCGCACCCGGGTCCCGACCAGCGCGTCCTCCCCCTCCCCGTCGAGGAGCACGTTCGCGCGGAAGCGGCGCCGGTCCCAGGTGCCCAGCGTGCCGGTGGAGACCAGCGAGACGCGGACGCGGGAGCTGTCGTGGAAGGCCCCGCGGGCGCCGGTGAAGGCGTCCCAGTCGTACTCGTCCTCCTCCCCGACCTCGGCGGGGTTCTCGTATCGCCGGTCCCCCGGCGCGTCCGCCGCGGCGCGCAGCTCGACCGGACGGCCCAGCCAGGCGGAGAGGACGGCGTCGTCGGCGGTGACCGTGCCGTCCGGCAGCACCACCTCCACCGCGCCGTCGGGGCGCAGGCGGGCGGAGGCGAACAACAGGTCGGGGAACCGCCGCGCGGTGAGGCCGAAGCCGCTGGCCACGTCGAACAGCGCCCACTGACGGTCGCCGGTCAGCCCCTCCGGGCCGACGTCAGCGCCATCCACCCGCTCCCCCTGCAGGGACTTGACCGGGTAGCGCCACAGCTCTGCGACCCGCACGTCAGGCCTCCCAGGAGAGGGTCCAGGTGCCCGCCCACTCCGCCCTCGGGTCGAGGACGAGGAGGTCGACGCCGTCGGCCAGGGCGTTGGGCGGGCAGGTCATCGGCTCCACCGCCACGCTGCGCCGCCGCTGCCCCTCGGGGAGCGTGTCGCCGGTGTAGACCTGTAGCCACGGCCAGGCGCCGTCCACGGCGAGCTCGAGCTCCCCCGCCGGGCCGCGCAGCCGCACCCGCGCCCAGCCCTCGCCGTCCCGCACCAGGTCGGTGACCGGGGTGTCGATCGCGCGGTCCCCGATCCGGCCGACCGCGCCGTCGAAGGGCTCGCGCCCCCCGGTGGGCAGGCCCCCGTCGGTGATGAGCGCCGTCCGGGCCGGCACGGTCAGCTCCGCGTCCGCGATCCCGCCCTCCTCGGTCGCGCCGACCGCGAGGTAGGGGTGCATCCCGACACCGAAGGGCGCCGGCTCCTCGCCGGCGTTGCGCACCCGCACGGTCACCGTGAGGCGGCCGGGCCGCAGCGCGTAGTCGATGGCCGCAGCCAGGCGAAACGGGTAGCCCGGCCGCGGCTCGACGACGGTGCCGACGGTGACCGCGTCGCCGGCCCGCTCGAGGACCGCCCACGGCTGCCAGGACACCAGCCCGTGCGCGGCCGGCTTCCCCGGAGCGGCGACGTCGAGCTGGAGCTCCCGGCCGGCCCAGGTCCAGCGGCCCTCGCGCAGCCGGTTGGGCCAGGGCAGCAGCACCCCACCGCGGCGACCGGCCGGCACCGTCCCGGCCGCGTAGCCGTCGACGACGTCCCGGCCACCCACCGTCAGCGCCCGCAGGCCGCCACCGCGCAGGTCGACGGCCAGCCGGGCACGGCCGGCCGTCAGCTCGACCCCTGCCGGCTCGGTCGCCGGCCACGTACCGCTCATGCGCCCACCCCACCACAGGGTCAGGGGGTGCGGTCACCTGCTCGGCGATCCGCACCATCTGTTCCCGGGCCCGCGCCCCGGCGCTCCCACGACGACGGCCGCGCCGGCGGATCGGGCCCACCCCCCCCCCCCCCGTCAGGCCGGCCCGAGCACCCGCTCGTAGTACAGGGAGCAGCCGGCGTCGGGCTCGTCGACGTAGGCACCGAACGCCTCGATCGGCCGGTAGCCGGCGCTCTCGTACAGCCCGATCGCCTCCGGCTGCCGCGGGCCGGTCTCCAGGCGCAGGGTGGTCCAGCCGCGGGCCCCCGCCTCGGCCTCCAGTGCGTCGAGCAGCTGCCGGGACACCCCGCGCCCGCGCGCCGAGGGCACCACGTACATCCGCTTGAGCTCGGCGACCCCGGGCTCCAGGGCACGCAGCGCACCGCACCCGATCGCCGTCCCGTCGGCGTCCCGGGCCACGAGGACCACGCCGACGTCGGCCGCCGACGGCGGGGTGCCCGGCTCCCCCGCGCCGTCGTAGCGGCCCCGCAGCTCGGCCTGCTGCGCCGTGGTCAGGGCGCGCATCTCCGGGTCGTCCCAGGCGGCGGCGGTCACCGAGCAGGTCGAGGTGGTCACCGCCGCATCCTCACAGGCTGATCCCGTGCAGCAGCAGGGCGGCCAGCTCGCGGTAGGCGGCGGCGTCGTCCAGCCCGGTGGCGCGGGCGGTGTCGCCGCGGCCGATCCGGAACACCAGCGTGCTCACCGTGTCGGCGACCAGGGCCGGGTGCACCTCGCGGAAGCGACCGCGCGCCACGCCGTCGGCGATCAGCTCCCGCACCCGCTCCGCGGCGCGGGCGGTGTTCTGCTCGTAGACCGCCCGGCCGGGGGCGAAGGAGTCCAGGTCCCGGTAGAAGGCCGGGCCGGCCGGCGCCAGGGCCCGCGCGACGGCGGTCAGGTAGGCGGTCACCCGCAGCGCGGGGTCCTCCTCGGTCGCCGTCCGGGCCTCGACCTCGGCGGTGGCCTTGCGGAAGAAGTGCCGGATGACGCGGGCGGCGAGCTGCTCCTTGCTCCCGGCCAGCGCGTACAGGGTGCTCTTGGAGCAGTGCAGCCGGACGGCGAGGTCCTCGAGGGTGAACCGGCTGAAGCCCTCGGCCAGGAACAGCGCCTCCAGCTGGTCGAGCAGCTCGGCCTGGCGCCGGGTCAACCGGACACCCCCGGCGTCCGACGGCGGGACGGTCGTCGTCATGGCACCTCCGGCGGACAGCATCCCCCTGGACCGGGAACTGTACTGCGGTATCGTCGCCAGTACTGTCTCGACGAGGAGATGCCGTGCCGGTCGACCGTGAACTGCCCACCGAGGAGGCCGCCGACCTCCTCGCCCTCACCCGCGAGATCGCCGACGCGGAGCTGGCGCCGAAGGCGGCGTCGTACGAGCGCGAGGAGCGGTTCCCCCGGGAGGTGTTCCGCCTGCTCGGGGAGGTCGGCCTGCTCGGCCTGCCGTTCGGGGAGGACGTCGGGGGCGGCGGCCAGCCCTACGCGGTCTACCTGCAGGTGGTCGAGGAACTGGCCGCCCGCTGGGCCAGCGTCGCGCTCGGCGTGAGCGTGCACACCCTCGCCTGCTTCCCGATCGACCGGTTCGGCACCGAGGCGCAGCGCCGCGACCTGCTCCCGGCGATGGTCGGCGGGCAACTGCTCGGTGCGTACTGCCTCTCGGAGGCGCACGCCGGCTCCGATCCCCGCGCGATGCGGGCGGCCGCCAAGGCCACCGACTCCGGCTGGCTGGCCAACGGTGAGAAGGCCTGGGTCACCCACGGCGGGCACGCCGACTTCTACTCGACGTTCCTGCGCACCCCCGACGACGGCCCGCGGGGCATCTCGTGCTTCCACCTGACCCCCGACCTCGCCGGGCTGTCCGCCGCGAAGCCGGAGGAGAAGATGGGGCTGACCGCCTCGACGACGTCCGCGATCCGGCTCGACGACGTCCCGATCCCCGCTGACCGGCTGGTCGGGGAGCCCGGGCACGGCCTGGGCATCGCGCTGGCCGCCCTCGACTCCGGGCGGCTCGGCGTGAGCGCGGTCGCCGTCGGGCTGGCCCAGTCGGCGCTGGACCTGGCGATCGCCTACGCCCGGGAGCGGGAGACCTTCGGCCGGCCCATCGTCGAGCACCAGGGCGTGGCGTTCCTGCTCGCCGACATGGCCGCCGCCGTCGAGTCGGCCCGGGCCACCTACCTGGTGGCCGCACGCCGCAAGGACGCCGGGAAGCCGTACTCCCGGCAGGCCAGCATCGCCAAGCTCGTGGCCACCGACGCCGCGATGAGGGTGACCACCGACGCCGTCCAGGTCCTCGGGGGTGCCGGGTACACCCGCGACCACCCCGCCGAGCGCTTCATGCGGGAGGCGAAGGTCATGCAGATCTTCGAGGGCACCAACCAGATCCAGCGCATGGTCATCGGCCGGCACCTCGCGGCCGAGGGCACCCCCGCCGCGAGCTGACGCCGTCCCCCGGTCGTCGGGGGGGCCGATCCGTGGCTGGGCGGGTGCACCATCTGCGTCCATGGCCTCGTTCGCCGACGTGGAAGCAGCCGAGCCGGAGTTCGCCGCCCGGGTGCGGGCGGCCTTCGACGCCCATCGGCACAAGGTCCTCGCCACGCTGCGCGCCGACGGCTCGCCCCGGGTCAGCGGCATCGAGATGCGGTTCGTGGCGGGCGAGCCGTGGCTGGCCGGCATGCCAGGGTCGGTGAAGTTCGCCGACCTCCGCCGCGACCCGCGGTTCGCGCTGCACAGCGGCAGTGACGAGCCCGACACCTTCGCCGCCGACGCCAAGCTCTCCGGTCGGGCGACCGAGCTGACCGACCCGGGGGAGCGCCGGGAGTACGCGGCCGCGGCGGGCCTCCCGGAGGAGTCGATCGACTACGAGCTCTTCCGCGTCGACCTCGACCAGGTGGTGCTGACCGCCCTCAACGACGACAGGACCGCGCTGGTCATCAGCTCGTGGCGGCCGGGAACGGGGCTGACGCGGACCGAGCGGACCTGACGGGTCCCGTCCCCAACCCGTGACGAACGTCAGTGGACCCGGCGTCCCGTCGCGGACCAGACTGGACTCCCCGCTCAGAGAGGTCACCGATGCCCGAGTCGCACCTGCGCGCCGCCGACGCCGACCGTGCAGCTGTCGCCAGCCAGCTGGGCGAGCACATGTCCGCCGGCCGGTTGAGCGTCGCCGAGTACGACGAGCGCCTGGCCCGCACCTACGCCGCCCGCACCTACGGCGAGCTCGCGGAGATCACCGCGGACCTCCCCAAGACGGTCGAGCCCAAGCCCGCGCCCGCGCCCCCCGTCCCGGCCGGGCACGGGATCAGCCACGCCGGCTCCTGGGGTGGCTGGGCCGGCGGCCCCTCGCGGCAGGTCGCGTGGCGGAACTGGCTCGTGACCGCCGTCATCGTGCTGGGTGTGTGGATCACCACGTGCATCGGCAGCGGCGAGCTGCTCTACCCGTGGCCGATCTGGGTGATCGGCCCGTGGGGTGCCGTCCTGCTGGCGCAGTCGATCGGCGACCGGCGCCGGGACGACGACGGACGCCGTCCCCTGCCCTGACCCCGCAACGCAGCGAGCCGGCCCCCGAGGGACCGGCTCGCTGTCGTGTGAGTGGGCAAGGGGGGAGTTGAACCCCCACGTCCTTCCGGACACACGGACCTGAACCGTGCGCGTCTGCCATTCCGCCACTTGCCCTGGCAGGGAGAGACACTAGCAGCCCGGGGTCGGGCCGCTGGCAGGGGGGCGGCCGCAGCGCCGGACCACCCCGCACGGCTGGGGCGGGTGGGGCGCCTGGGGCGTTGCGCCACGGTCAGCCGCGCCGCACCCGGCTACGATCAACGATGGCAGATCGAGACGTCCGGGCGAGCGCAAGGGAGCGACTGTGGGTGTGCTGCAGCGCTTCGAGCGACGGCTGGAGGGGATGGTCGGGCTGGCCTTCGCCCGCATCTTCAAGGGCAAAGTCCACCCCGCGGAGATCGCCAAGGCGCTGACCCGCGAGGCCGACGAGCAGCGCTCGGTGCTCGGCGAGGGCCGGGTCCTGGCGCCCAACGTCTACGACGTCCGGCTCGGCTCCACCGACTACGAGCACCTGGCCGAGTGGTCCGAGCAACTGGCCGCCCAGCTCGCCGACATGGTCGCCGAGCACATCGAGGGCGAGGGCTACCAGGTCTTCGACGCCGTCCAGGTCCGGCTCGAGCGGGACGACGACCTGCCCACCGGCGTGTTCGAGGTCAGTTCGCACGTCGCCGACCCGGCCCGCCCCGGGACCCGCGTCGACGAGCCCGTCGCGCCGGTGACCGGCAGCGACGGCGTGCCCCCGCTGCCGCCGCTGCGGAGCCGGATGGCCACCGACACCGGCCGGCAGGTCCCGTCGTCGGTCGTGGGCCGCGCGGGGTCCAAGCCCGGCGTCACCCACGTGCTGCTCGTCGACGGCCCGGGCACTCGCCACGAGCTGACCACCGGGCGGAACGTCATCGGCCGCGGCACCGACGCCGACATCCGGCTGCCCGACACCGGGGTCAGCCGCAAGCACGTCGACGTCGTCCTCGACGGGGGCACCGCGATCGCCGAGGACCTCGGCTCCACCAACGGCACCCTGGTCAACGGCCGCCGGATCACCCGCCAGCCGCTGAGCGACGGCGACGTGATCCGCATCGGCCACTCGGTGCTGGTCTACCGGCAGGACGGCGCGTGAGCCCCCGCGGAGTGGGATCGGTGAGCAGGTGGGCGAGCGCCGGCGAGGCGGCTCCGGTGACCGAGCCGGCGAGGGCACGCAGGAGCGCAGCACGGCCCGGCACGGCGCTGGTGAGCGCCAGCGAGGCGGCTCCGGTGACCGAGCCGGCGAGGGCACGCGGGAGCGCAGCACGGCCCGGCACGGCGCTGGTGAGCGCCAGCGAGGCGGCTCCGTGACGGCCGAGATCGTCCTGCAGATCTTCCGCTTCGGCTTCCTGCTGCTGTTGTGGCTGTTCATCTTCGCGGCCTTCCGCGTGGTCCGCGCCGACCTGTTCGGCGGCCGCGCCGGCCGGGTGGCGTCGGTGCCGCCCCGCGCGGCCGCGCCGGGCAAGCGGAAGAGCCGCGGCCCGAAGACGCTGGTGGTCACCGCCGGCCCGCTGACCGGGACCAAGATCACCCTCGGGGACCAGCCGATCCTCATCGGCCGCGCCGACGACTCCACGCTGGTGCTGACCGACGACTTCGCCAGCTCGCGGCACGCGCGGCTGACCAACCGCGGCGGCCAGTGGTACGTCGAGGACCTCGGCTCCACCAACGGCACCTACCTGGACCAGCAGCGCGTCCAGGGGCCACTGCTCGTGTCCCCGGGCCAGCCGATCCGCATCGGCCAGACGGCCCTGGAGCTGCGTACATGACAGTCACCTGCGAGTGCACCCCGAGGAGCGGTCGCATCCCCGGGAGCCCGATCCGATGAGCCTGGCACTCCGCTACGCGGCCCGGTCCGACCGTGGACTGGTCCGCGGCAACAACCAGGACTCGGTGTACGCCGGGCCCCGGCTGCTCGCCGTCGCCGACGGCATGGGCGGCCACGCCGCCGGCGACGTCGCCAGCAAGGTGGTCATCGCGGCGCTGGAGCACCTGGACGACGACGCGCCCTCCGGCGACATGCTGCAGGCGCTGCGCGCGGCCGTGTTCGACGGCAGCGAGCACCTGCGCGAGGTCATCCGCGAGTCCCCGCAGCTGGAGGGCATGGGGACGACGCTGACCGCCGTCCTGTTCGCCGGCGGACGGCTGGCGCTGTGCCACATCGGGGACTCCCGCGCCTACCTGCTGCGCGACGGCGTCCTCACCCAGATCACCCACGACGACACGTTCGTGCAGACGCTCATCGACGACGGCCGGATCACCCCGGAGGAGGCCAACCACCACCCCCAGCGCTCGCTGCTGCTGCGCGCGCTGAACGGGCAGGAGGTCGACCCGGACCTGTCGATGCGGGAGGCCCGCGCAGGCGACCGCTACCTGCTGTGCTCCGACGGGCTCTCCGGTGTGGTGAGCGAGGAGACCCTCGCCGAGGCGCTCAAGGACCCCGATCCCCAGTCGACCGCCGACCGGCTCATCGAGCTGGCCCTGCGCAGCGGCGGCCCGGACAACATCACCGTGATCGTCGCCGACGTCGTGGAGGACGGCGGGCACGACGCCCCGCTGGAACCGGTCGTCGACGGTGCGGCCGGCGACAACGTCGGCCAGCGCGAGGTCGACCCGCGGTCGGCCGCCGGGCGCGCCGCCCTGGCCGACCCGCCGCCGCCTCCCCCGGCGTCCCCGGGGCCGGCGGCCTCCGCCGCACCGCCGCGCCGGCGCCGCCGTCGGCTGCTCTGGGCCCTGGGTGCGGTGGTGCTGCTGGCCGCGGCCGCCGTCGGCGCGTACATGTGGGTGCTGTCCAACTGGTTCGTGGGTGTGCAGGAGACCTCCGACGGCGAGCAGGTCGCGGTCTTCCGCGGCATCGACACCGCGCTGCTGGGGGTCGATCTCAACCAGGTCTCGGACGTGACCGACCTCGCCGTCGGCGACCTCACCCAGGCCGACGCGAGCAAGGTCCGGCGCGGCATCGAGGCGACCGACGGAGCGCACGCCGAGCGGATCGTGGCCATGCTGCGCGACTCCCGGCTGCCGGTCTGCCCCTCGGCCGACGAGGAGGGTGGGACGGCGCTGTCGGCCTCCCCCACCCCCGACCAGCCGGCCCCGGACGGCGACGCGACGCCGTCGGAGTCCGCGGAGCCGACCGGAGCGGCGCCGACGACGACGGAGCGGACGGCGACGCCCGAGCCCGGCGTGGACTGCCGGGAGGCGCGGTGACCGGGGTCCGGGAGGGCGGCCGACGAGGGAACGGGGTGGTGGCGTGACCGCGGCCCCGTCCACCGACCCCCGCGCCGTCGCGCCGGGCGCGACGACGCCCACGCGGCGCAACACGGAGCTGGCGATGCTCGGCTTCGCCGTGCTCATCACGCTGGCCGCGCAGTGCATCGTCGACCTGACCATCACCGGGTCGCTGCGCCCCGAGCTGGTCACCTTCGGCGGCTGGTTCACCGCGCTGTGGGCGGTGGTGCACGTCGTCGTCCGGAGGTTCGCCCCCTACGCCGACCCGCTGCTGCTGCCGGCCGTGGCGCTGCTCACCGGGCTCGGGCTGACCATGATCCACCGGCTCGACCTCGCCGGCGAGCAGGTCGACGCCACCGCCACCCGGGAGGACGCACCGGTCCAGCTGATCTGGGCGACGCTGGGTGTGGCGCTGTTCGTGGCCGTGGTCGTGGTGCTGCGGGACCACCGGCTGCTCTCCCGGTTCGCCTACACCCTGGCCCTCGTCGGCCTGGTGCTGCTGGCCCTCCCGGCGGTGCTCCCCGCGTCGATCTCCGAGGTGTACGGCGCCAAGATCTGGATCCGCGTCGCGGGCTTCAGCATCCAGCCCGGCGAGTTCGCCAAGATCTGCCTGGTCGTCTTCTTCGCGGCCTACCTGGTCGACAAGCGCGACGTCCTCGCGCTGGCCAGCCGCCGGGTGATGGGCCTGGAGGTCCCCCGCGCCCGCGACCTCGGCCCGGTGCTGGTCGCCTGGGCGATGTCGATCCTCGTGCTGGTCTTCGAGCGCGACCTGGGCAGCTCGCTGCTGCTGTTCGGCATCTTCGTGGTGATGCTCTACGTCGCCACCGAGCGGGCCAGCTGGCTGCTCATCGGCGTCGGCCTGTTCGCCGCGGGCGCGTTCCTGGCCTACCAGCTGTTCGGGCACGTGCGGGTCCGCGTCGACACCTGGCTGGACCCCTTCGCCTACCGCGACGAGGGCGGCTACCAGCTGGTCCAGTCGCTGTTCGGGCTGGGCACCGGCGGGCTGTTCGGCGCCGGCCTCGGCGGCGGCCGCCCCGACCAGGTGCCGGTCGCCAAGAGCGACTTCATCGCGGCCGCCCTCGGCGAGGAGCTGGGGCTCTTCGGCCTGGTCGCGCTGATCATCGTCTACCTGATCCTGGTCGAGCGCGGCCTGCGGACGTCGCTGATCGTCCGCGACGCGTTCGGCAAGCTGCTCGCCGCGGGCCTGTCCTTCGCCATCGCCTGGCAGGTGTTCGTCGTCCTGGGCGGGGTCACCGGGCTGCTGCCGCTGACCGGTCTGACCACCCCGTTCGTCGCCTACGGCGGGTCCTCGCTGGTGGCCAACTTCGTGCTGGTCGCCGTCCTGGTGCGGATCAGTGACGCCGCCCGCCGCCCGGCCGCCCCGGCCGGTCCCCCCAAGCCGGCGCTGGGCGACGCCCCGACCGAGGTCGTGACGCCGTGAACGCCCCCCTGCGCCGCGTGGCGATCAGCGTGCTCGTCCTGTTCACGCTGCTCATCGTCAACGTCAACTACATCCAGGTGGTGCGCTCCGACGAGCTGCGCAACGACACCGGCAACACGCGCGTCCTCACCGAGGAGTACGACCGGGAGCGGGGCTCGATCGTCGTGGCGGGGACCGAGATCGCGAACTCCGTCGCCACCGACGACCGGCTGACCTACCTGCGGCAGTACCCGCAGGGCCCGCTGTACGCGCCGGTGACCGGCTACTACTCGCTGGTGTACGGCAACGCGCAGGTGGAGCGGGCCGAGAACGAGATCCTCGCCGGCTCCGACGGCCGCCTGTTCGCCCGGCGCATCGCCGACCTGTTCACCGGCCGCGACCCCAGCGGGGGTGACGTCGTCCTCACGCTGGACCCGGCCGTCCAGGAGGCCGCCATGGCCGGGCTGGAGGGCGTGACGGGCGCGGTGGTCGCGCTCGACCCGTCGACCGGCGCGGTGCTGGGCATGGCCAGCACGCCCACCTACGACCCGAACCTGCTCTCGAGCCACGACCCGCAGGCCATCCGGGACTACTGGGCGCAGCTCAACGAGGCCGACCGCGACCCGCGGCTCAACCGGGCCATCAGCGACAACTACCCGCCGGGATCGGTGTTCAAGGTGATCGTCTCGGCGGCCGCGCTGTCGACCGGGGAGTACACCCCCGACACGGTGATCCCGGCGCCGGACACGCTGACCCTGCCCGGCACCTCCACGGAGCTGGAGAACTTCGGCGGCTCCCGCTGCAGCAGCACCGGCGAGCAGCCGCTGATCGACGCGCTCACCATCTCCTGCAACACCGCCTTCGCCCAGCTCGGCATAGACCTCGGCGAGGACCGCGTCCGGGAGATGGCCGAGGCGTTCGGGATGGACGGCGAGCGGCGCGAGATCCCCCTCACGGTGGAGCCCAGCACCATGGGTGACCCGGAGAACGACGCGCAGCTCGGCGTGAGCTCCATCGGCCAGCAGAGCGTGGTGGTGACCCCGCTGCAGGCGGCGATGATCGCCGCCGCGGTCGCCAACGACGGCACGCTCATGACGCCCTACCTGGTCGACCAGCTGCGCGCCCCCGACCTGTCCGTCCTCGACGAGACCGACCCGGAGGAGCTGAGCGAGCCGGTCACCCCCGAGGTGGCCGACCAGCTGACCGAGATGATGGAGAGCGTCGTCACCAACGGCTCGGGCCGGTCCGCCCGCATCTCCGGCGTCCAGGTGGCCGGCAAGACCGGGACGGCGGAGAACGCCGGGCCCGACCACAACTGGTTCATCGGGTTCGCACCCGCCGACGACCCGCAGATCGCGGTCGCGGTCTTCGTCGCCAACGGCGGGGGTACGGGTGGGGACGTGTCCGCACCCATCGCCCGCCAGGTCATGCAGGCACACCTCGAGGGACAGGGCGGCTGATGGCTCTCTCCACCGGCACGGTGCTCGCCGGCCGCTACGAGATCACCGCCCCGATCGCCACCGGCGGCATGGGCGAGGTCTGGCGGGCCCGGGACCGCGTGCTCGACCGCGTCGTCGCCGCCAAGGTCCTGCGCAGCGAGTTCACCGGCGACCCGAGCTTCGTCGCGCGGTTCCGCAACGAGGCCCGGCACACCGCGGCGCTCAGCCACCCCAACATCGCCTCGGTCTACGACTACGGGGAGACCCAGGACGAGCGCGGCGCCCAGCTGGCCTTCCTCGTCATGGAGCTGGTCGAGGGCAAGCCGCTGGTCACGATCCTCCACGAGGAGGGCAAGCTCCCGGTCGACTGGACCCTGCACGTCCTCGGCCAGGCCGCCGACGGGCTCTCGGCCGCGCACGAGGCCGGCGTCGTCCACCGCGACATCAAGCCCGGCAACCTCATCGTGCGCCCGGACGGCGTGGTGAAGCTGACCGACTTCGGCATCGCCCGCGCGCGCGACGCCACGCCGCTGACCCGCACCGGCATGGTCGTCGGCACCGCCCAGTACCTCTCGCCCGAGCAGGCGCAGGGCTTCGACGTCACGGCCGCCTCCGACGTCTACTCCCTGGGCGTCGTGGGCTACGAGTGCCTGACCGGTGGCCGCCCCTTCGACGGCACCTCGCAGGTCGCCGTGGCGCTGGCGCACATCAACCGGCCGCCGCCGCCGCTGCCCGCGAACATCCCCGCCCCGGTGCGGCTGCTCATCGAGCGCGCGCTGGCCAAGGACCCCGCCGACCGCTTCCCCGACGGCGGTGCGTTCGCCGCCGCCGTCCGTTCCGTGGCCGCGGGCAACGGGCTGGCCACCGGCAGCGGGGCCGCCACCGGGAACGGGGTGTACGCCGTCCCGGGCACACCGGCGACCGACCGGACCGAGGTCGTCCCCGACATCGGCGACGACCGCACCGCCGTCGTCTCCGACCTCGGCGAGGACCGCACCGAGGTCCTGGGCGCCGCGTCGGCGGGCGGGACGGGCGGACCGGGCACGGCGGCGGGCACCATGCCGCCGCTGCGCCGTCCGCCGGAGGACGACGAGGACTGGGCCGACCGCTACGCCGGCGGACGCCACGCCGAGAAGCAGCCGGGCCGCCGCAACCGCACGGCCTGGCTGGTCGCGGGCCTGGTCCTGCTCGCGGTGCTGGCCGGGGTCTCCTGGTTCCTGCTGTCGGGCGGTGAGGACGACCCGGGCTCGGGTACGGCCGGCGCCACGACCACGTCGGCGGCTCCCGTGACGACGTCCGCCGGGACGTTCACGATCGACCCGGCGCAGCTCGTCGGCCGGCCGGCCGACGACGTCCAGGCCGAGCTCGAGGCCCTGGGCCTCGGGCTGGTGGTCCAGCAGGAGCCGGCGAGCGCCGCCCAGCTCCAGGCGGCCGGCACCAGCCTGTCCCGAGGGGACGTCGTCACGACCGACCCGAGCGGCGGCCCGGTGGGTCAGGGCGCCACGGTGACGCTGTTCTACGCCCCCGCGGACTTCTCGCCCGACAGCGGCGAGGAGGAGCCCTCGCAGGCGCCGGAGACCTCCGAGGCCCCGGCCACCACCACGGCCCCGCGCACCCAGGACGACGAGGACTCCGACGCGCCGGCCACCACCACCCGGCGGACCACGACGCCCCCGCCGGTGGAGGAGCCGGGCGATACCGGCAACGGCAACGAGGACGACGACGGCGACACCGGCAACGGCAACGGCGGCGGCAGCCAGGATGAGGACACCGACGGCGGTACCGGGGGCGACACCGAGGACGAGGGGAACCTGCCGGCCGATCCCGCACCGCCGGCCGGCACCGTCGCGCCGTCGGCCGCCGAGTCCCCGATCGCGGGAGCCCAGAACGCCGCGGCGGCGCAGGACCCGGCGGCGTGATCGCCCTCCCCCGCGCCGCCCGGGTCCGGACCGCCGGAGCGGTTAGGCTCCGCGGCGGCCCACCCGTCCACAGCGCTCCCCCGTGCCCCCCACCCCCCTGGACGCAGGACCGCACCGCCCGAGAGGACCCCTGATGACCACGCCGCAGGTGCTCGGTGAGCGCTACGAGATCGGCGGGGTGCTCGGTCGCGGCGGCATGGCCGAGGTGCACCGGGGCCGGGACCTGCGGCTGGGTCGCGAGGTGGCGGTCAAGGTCCTGCGCAGCGACCTGGCCCGGGACCCCTCCTTCCAGGTCCGCTTCCGGCGCGAGGCGCAGGCCGCGGCGTCGCTGAACCACCCGGCGATCGTCGCCGTGTACGACACCGGCGAGGACCGCACCGCCAGCGGTGCCACCCCCTACATCGTCATGGAGTACGTCGAGGGCCAGACGCTGCGCGACGTGCTGCGGCGCGAGGGCGTTCTCTCCCCGGAGCGGGCGATGAGCCTGGCCGCCGACATCTGCGGCGCCCTGGACTTCAGCCACCGCAACGGCATCGTCCACCGCGACGTGAAGCCCGGGAACGTGATGATCACGCCGCAGGGCTCGGTCAAGGTCATGGACTTCGGCATCGCGCGGGCGGTCTCGGACTCCGCCGCGACGATGACCTCGACCGCCGCGGTCATCGGCACCGCCCAGTACCTCTCCCCCGAGCAGGCGCGCGGCGAGGGCGTCGACGCCCGCTCCGACGTCTACTCGCTGGGCTGTCTGCTCTACGAACTGGTGACCGGTGCGCCGCCGTTCACCGGCGACTCACCGGTCTCGGTGGCCTACCAGCACGTGCGCGAGGACCCGCGGCTGCCCTCGTCGATCAACCCGGCCATCCCGCCGGAGCTCGACGCGATCCTGCTCAAGGCGATGAGCAAGAACCCGGCCAACCGCTACCAGTCGGCCGCCGACATGCGCAACGACCTCCTCCGGGCCCTGGCCGGGCAGCGGGTCGAGGCCACGCCGGTCATGAACGACGCCGAGAAGACGGCGATCATCGGGGCGCCGGTCGGCTACGACGGCGAGGACTGGGCCGACGAGGACGACGCCGCCCGGAAGCGCAAGCGCAACCGCGTCATCGCCGCCGTCGCCGCAGCGGTGCTGGTCATCGGCGGCGTGATCGCCCTGGCGGTGCTGCTCAACTCCGGGGGCGACGAGGAGCCGCCCCCCGTCGCCCAGGTGGCGGTGCCCAACATGGTCGGGCAGGACGAGGCCGCGGCCACCCAGGCGCTCCAGGCCGCCGGCCTGCGCGTCGGAGCAGTCACCACCGCCCCCAGCTCCGAGGAGCAGGAGGGGCAGGTCATCAGCTCCGACCCGGCCGGCGGTGCCCAGGTCCCCCCGGACTCGGAGGTGCGGCTGGTGATCGGCGGCGGCGTGGACACCATCGAGGTGCCGGCCGTCATCGGGCTGGACGCCGACCGGGCCCAGACCACCCTCGAGAACGCCGGCTTCCAGCGGGTCAGCACCGACGAGGTCGACTCGCTGCAGGCAGAGGGCACCGTCGTCGACGTGTCGCCCAGCGAGGGCAGCGCGGTCGACCCGAGCACCGCGGTGACCCTGTCGGTCTCCGACGGCGACATCCCGCTGCCCGACGTGGTGGGCCAGCAGCAGCAGGCGGCCACGCAGGCGCTCCGGGACGCGGGCTTCACCAACGTCAGCCCCGAGGAGGTCGACTCCGACCAGCCCGAGGGCACCGTCGTCGCCATGGACCCCGCCGCGGGCACCCAGGCGGCCGCGGGGGACGGGATCACGCTGCAGGTCTCCAGCGGGCCCGGGGAGATCGAGGTGCCCGACGTGGTCGGCCAGCGCGAGGCGCAGGCGCGGGCCGCCCTCCAGCAGGCCGGGTTCACCGGGACCATCACCGTGGAGACGACGGAGGCCTCCGACCCCGGGGACGTCGGCGTGGTGCTCGCGGTCGACCCCGACGAGGGCACCTCGGCCGCGGCCGACGAGCCGATCACCCTGACCGTCGGGGAGGCGCCGGACGAGCCGACGCCCACCACGACGACCCCGGCGCAGCAGGACTGACGCACGACGGGCCCCCCTCCCGACGCGGGAGGGGCCCGTCGTGCTCTGGGGACCCTCAGGCGGGCGTGGCGACCGTGGTCAGCCGGTGGGCGGCGGCGGTCGCGGCCTCGACCACGGCCGGGTCGGGGGCCATGCCGCAGGTCTGCAGCCAGCTGGCCAGCATCCGGTGCCCGCCCTCGGTGAGCACGGACTCCGGGTGGAACTGCACCCCCTCGATGGGCAGCTCCCGGTGCCGCAGCGCCATGACGATGCCCGACGGCGTCGTCCCGGTGACCTCGAGCTCCTCGGGCACGGTGTCCCGCTCGACCGCGAGGGAGTGGTAGCGGGTCGCGGTGAACGGCGAGGGCAGCCCGGCGAGCACGCCGACGCCGTCGTGCACGACCTGGCTGGTCTTGCCGTGCAGGAGCTCCGGCGCCCGGACGACCTCCGCGCCGAAGGCCTCGGCGATCGCCTGGTGCCCGAGGCACACCCCGAACACCGGCGTCCCGGACTCGGCGGCGGCCCGCACCATCGGCACCGTCACCCCGGCCCCGGCCGGTGTCCCCGGCCCGGGCGAGAGCAGCACCCCGGCGACGTCGAGGTCAGCCAGCTCGTCGACCGCGACGGCGTCGTTGCGGCGGACGATGCACCGCACGCCCAGCTGGCCCAGGTACTGGACCAGGTTGTAGACGAAGCTGTCGAAGTTGTCGACGACGAGGACGGGCCGGCTCACGCTTCTTGTGTACACGACACGAGGCGGTCAGCCCTCCGCCGCTGTGGCGTACTCCATGTCGAGGGGGCCCTCGTAGGCGGGCAGCCTCACCGAGGCGCGCTCGCGGACGGCGAAGCCGAGGCCGAAGTCCTCCACCGCCTGCTGGAACACCGCGACCTGCGGGGAGGCGGCCAGGGCGGCGCGGATGGCCGCGGCGTCCCCGACGGCGGTCACCACGAACGGCGGCGAGTAGGTGCGCCCCTGGAGCAGCAGGACGTTGCCCACGCACCGGACGGCGCTGGTCGCGATGAGCCGCTGGTCCATGATGGCGACCGCGTCGGCACCGGCGGCCCAGACCGCGTTGACCACCGCCTGGACGTCGGACTGGTGGATGACCACGTCGTCGGGGCGGGCCCCGATCGGCAGCGCGCCGTCCGGGCGCCGCGGGGCGTCGTCCAGGGTGATCTCCACGCCGCGGCCGGTGAGGCCCACCAGCCCGGCCGACAGCTCGCCGCCGGCGCTCTGGTCCTGGGCGGCGGCCACGGCGCCGTCCCGGGAGGCGGCCTCGTCGGTCAGCTCCTGCGCCTGGGCGCGCACCGCGGCCAGCTCCTGCTCCAGCTCCCGCAGGGCGTCCCCGCGCGCGGCGATGAGGGCGGAGAGCTCGGTGACCTCCCCGCCGCGCAGGTCGGTGCCCTGGGCCGTCTGGCTGGACGTCGCGAACAGCAGGCCCGCCGCCAGTGCCACCACGGGCACCAGGACCGCCCAGCCCGACGGGCGGCGGCTACCCCGAAGGGTCAGGGTGCGGGCTGCGGCCACGGTGGCAGCTTAGGCTGGGAGGCGGTCACGGCCGGCCGCGACGATCCGGCCCCGGAGGGAGTTCGCACGGTGCCCAAGTCCAAGGTGCGCAAGAAGTCGGTCTACACGCCGCCGCAGGGCACCCTGCAGTCCGGGACGGCGAGCGCCCGTGCCGTGCAGCCCAGCCCGCGCTGGTACGCCCCGGTCATGGTCACCCTCATGGTGCTCGGCCTGGTGTGGATCGTCGTCTACTACGTGGCCGGCGAACTGATCCCGTTCATGGTGTCGCTGGGGGCGTGGAACTTCGCGATCGGGTTCGGCCTCATGGTCGCCGGCCTGGTCATGTCGATGCGCTGGCGCTGAGGGAGGACCGCCGCCTCCCCGCAGCGGTCGCACCACACCTCACGAGGCCCCCGTCCCACCCGGGACGGGGGCCTCGTCGCTTGTCACCGGTCGTGTACCCACCGTGTTGTCCACAGGCACCGCTGTGCACAGCCGATGGAGCTTGTCCACAGGTCGACAAAGCGCGATACCCCCAGAGTTGTCCACCGTGTGTGGAGAACGCTTGTTCGACCGCACGCCGCTGACCTGCGGATCTGCTCCACGTGGTACGGGTGTGACGAGAAGGGCACGGCAGTAACTACACCTCTGTGACTCCATCCCCAGCTGTGCACACAGCTGTGGACGAGTCGACATGGCGGCAGCGCCCGGGCGGTGGCCTCGCCGCGTCCCTACCCCCGGCCGGCACCGGCGACACGCGTTCTGACCACGGCAGATCCTCGATCTCCGGCATCCGTCCCCAGGACGCCGGCGGCCCCCGGTCCGCAGGGGACCGGGGGCCGCCGGGTGGGGACTGTGGACAACTGCGGGGCTCACTCGCCGGCGGCTGCGCCGCTCACCGCGGTGCCCACGGGGGCTCAGCCGTCGATCAGCTCCAGGATCGTCGCGTTGGCCATGCCGCCGCCCTCGCACATGGTCTGCAGCCCGTAGCGCGTCCGCGTGCTCAGCATGGTGTGGACGAGCGTGGTCATGATGCGGGCCCCGGAGGCCCCCAGCGGGTGGCCGAGCGCGATGGCGCCGCCCCGGGGGTTGAGCCGGTCGAGCGGCGCCCCGGTCTCCGCCTGCCAGGCCAGGGGCACCGGCGCGAACGCCTCGTTGACCTCGAAGACGCCGATGTCGCCGATGGACAGCCCCGACCGCTGCAGCACCTTCTGCGTCGCCGGGATCGGCGCGGTCAGCATGATCACCGGGTCGTCACCGGCCATCACCGTGGTGTGGATGCGCACCAGCGGACGCAGCCCGAGCTCCCGGGCCTTCTCGGACGTGGTGACGAGCAGCGCGGCCGACCCGTCGGAGATCTGGCTGGCGTTGCCGGCGCTGATGACGCCGTCGGCCTTGAACGGGGTCTTGAGCGAGGCCAGCTTCTCCAGCGTGCCCCCGGGGCGCACGCCCTCGTCGGCGCGGGCCTGCGTGCCGTCGGGGGTGGGCACGGGGACGATCTCCTCGTCGAAGGCGCCGTCGGCCTGGGCCTTGGCCGCCTTCTCGTGGGAGGACAGCGAGTACTCGTCGAGCTGGGGGCGGGAGAAACCCCACCGCTCGGCGATCATCTCCGCGCCGATGCCCTGGTTCGGGGCGACGCCGTAGCGCTCCATGAACCGCGGGCCCAGCGGGCGGCCGGTCGAGCCGTCGCCGACCGAGGAACCCATCGGCACCCGACTCATCGACTCGACCCCGCCGGCGACCACGACGTCGGCCTGGCCGCTGAGCACCGTCGCCGCCGCGAAGGCGACCGCCTGCTGCGAGGAGCCGCACTGGCGGTCGATGGTCGTACCGGGCACCGTCTCGGGCCAGCCGGCGGCCAGCACGGCGCTGCGGGCGACGTTGTAGGTCTGCTCGCCGACCTGGCTCACGCAGCCCCAGAAGACGTCGTCGACCGCGGCCGGGTCGAGCCCGGCGCGGTCCACCAGGGCCTCGAGCACGTGGGCGGAGAGGTCGACGGGGTGCACGCCCGACAGCCCCCCGCCGCGCTTGCCCACCGGCGTGCGCACCGCGGCGCAGATGACGGCATCTCGCATGGGTCCTCCTCGTCGACGTGGGCGGGATCACGCCCTGCCGGAGATGGTAGGACGTCCACCTACCTCTCCCCTGGCCCCGTCCGGCGGCTCGCCGGCCCCTGCAGGGACCCGCTGCGAGCTCGCGAGCAGCGGGGGCGGGGGGTCCTCTCCCGGGGCGTGAGGGGGACGGGGTCCTCCTGCGACGCTGGGGGCGTGGAGTGGTCGGCGCGACGGGGACAGACGGCCGCCCTCGCCGTCGGGGGCGTCGTCCTGGGCCTGGCCGCCGTCCTGCTGGACGCCGCGGGCCGGGTCCTGGTGGGCGGCGCCGCGCTGCTGCTGCTCGCCCTGGCCGCGCGCGACCTGCTGCTGCGGCCACGGCTCTCGGCCGGGTCGGCGGGGGTCGCCGTCCGGACGCTGACCGGCTCGGTGCGGCTGCCGTGGGCCGGGCTGCGGGTCCGGGTGCGGGAGACCCGGCGGCTCGGCGTCCGCTCCCGGCTGCTCGAGCTGGACACGGCGCCCGGAGCCGACGACGACGGGGTGCTGGTGCTGCTCGGCCGCCGCGACCTGGGCACCGACCCCGAGGACGTCGCCCGGGCGCTGCAGGCCCTCGCGCCCGGCTAGAGGACGACGAGGGTCGGCACGGTCAGCGCGACCACGACGAGGACGGCGGCCAGCAGCATGAGGCCCAGCACCTGCAGCTCGGTGCGGCGGCGGGCCAGCACGACCAGGCCGGTGGCGACGAAGCCGGCCACCAGCCCGCCCAGGTGCCCGAGCAGCGAGACGCCGGGCAGGAAGCTGATCACCACGTTGATCGCCAGCAGGGCGAGCAGGCCGCGGAGGTCCTCCCGGCGGGCGATCATCAGCACCGCCAGGCCCCCGAGCAGGCCGTAGATGGCCGCGGACGCGCCGGCGACCGGGCGCCCCGGCTCGCCGAACAGCTGCAGGGCCACGGCGCCGCCCAGCAGCGAGACGAGGTAGACGGCCAGGTAGCGCCACCGCCCCAGCTGGCGCTCGACCTCGGAGCCGAAGAGGAGCAGCGCCAGCATGTTGAGCACCAGGTGCGGGACGCCGATGTGCAGGAAGGCGGCGGTGACCAGCCGCCAGTCCTCACCGAGCTCGACGAGGACCGGGATCTGCGCCAGCCGGACGAACAGCGGCGAGAGCTGGTTGTCCAGCGGGTTGGCACCCGCCAGCCCGGCCGAGACGGCGGTGACCACGAACATCGCCACGTTGAGCACGACGAGGGTCACCGTGACCGCGCCGAACCGGCGGCCGGCCCGGCGCAGCAGCGGCGCCTGCCGGGGACGGCGCACGGTGGCGTTGCCCTCGCGGACGCACTCGGGGCACTGGAAGCCCACCGAGGCGGGGGTCATGCACTCCGGGCAGATGGGCCTGCCGCAGCGGGTGCAGGAGATGCGGGTGGGCCGGTCCGGGTGCCGGTAGCAGGTGGTCGTCGGGGGCGCCGGCTGCGGTTGGCCAGGGCCGGCGCCCCCGTCGTCGGGGCCGGTGGTCAGCTGCGCTGCACCTCGACCGACTGCAGGACGACGTCCTCCACCGGCCGGTCCCCGCGGGCGGTGGGCACCTTGGCGATGCGGTCGACGACGTCGCGGCTGGCCTGGTCGGCCACCTCGCCGAAGATCGTGTGCTTGCCGGTCAGCCAGGTGGTGGGGGCGACGGTGATGAAGAACTGCGAGCCGTTGGTGCCGGGGCCGGCGTTGGCCATGGCGAGCAGGTAGGGCTTGGTGAAGGCCAGCTCGGGGTGGATCTCGTCGCCGAACTGGTAGCCGGGACCGCCGATGCCCTGCCCGAGCGGGTCGCCGCCCTGGATCATGAACCCGTCGATGATCCGGTGGAAGACCGTGCCGTCGTAGAGGCGGTCGGTGCTCTTCTCGCGGGTCTGCGGGTGGGTCCACTCCCGGCGGCCCTCCGCCAGGTCGGCGAAGTTCGCGACCGTCTTGGGCGCGTGGTCGGGGAACAGGTCGACGGTGATGTCGCCGTGGTTGGTGTGCAGCACGGCACGGCGTGCGGGAGTCGCTTCGGTCACGCCGTCCACTCTCCCACTGGTCCGCTCCCCGCGAGGCACGGGGAGCGGAGCCGCGGCCACCGCTCACATGCGCATGAGTTCCACGACGTCCAGGTTGCGGAAGGACGCCTCGCCCTCCGTGACCTCGTGCATCTTCTTGGAGATCTCGGTCGTCACCGGGTGCTCGGAGTTCCGCATCGCGGAGGCGTGGTCCGGGAAGCCCACCATCTGGACGTAGGTGTTCGGGCGATCCCGGTCCGCCGTGACCACGATCCACCGGGCGGTCGTCTCCCGCCCCATCCGCTCCCGCCACTCCTGACCCAGCCTCCGGAACCCGTCGAGGTCCCGGGCGTGGAACTCGATGAGCTGAACGAAGGCACCCTCCTCGACCGGGAGGGTCTGCTCGTCGCGCATCGCCGCACGGATGCCCTCGCGCAGCTCCGCGTCGTCGGTGTGGCCGTGCGCGCTCACCGCGTGGGCGACCGCGAGTTCGAGGAGCTCGTCCTCCTCGCCGGCGATCTGGACGGTGCAGTCGTACTCGCTCGGTACCGTCCGGCAGTCGATCGTCTTCCGTGCCATGGCTCCTCCTCGTCAGCGAGCCCTGGCCCGCCCGGCCGGTGGGCCAGCGGCGGGGCCGACAGTGGCCCCGGGGTGAGCACGCGTCCAGGGACGGAGGTCCCTGGACGGGAGGCGGTCCCGCTGAGGCCGGGTGCGGCCAGGCGGGAGCCCGCCGGTCCCGACGTCGGCCAGGAGCGCCGGACCGTGGATGTCCGGAACAGGGTGAGCAGCAGCCCGCCCGCCACGACGACGACCGTCAGCACCACCAGCGGAGGGGACACGGCCCAGGTGGCCGAGCACGCACCTCCCGGGCCCGCAGCGGTCTCCGGGCGCCTACTCTGCGCCACACCGCCGGAGCCGGCCGCCGGTCGCTCGACGGCCCGACAGCCCCCTGGGGGTCCCGTGCGACCTTCCCTGCGCCGGCCGCTCGGCCGGGCACTGCTCGCCCTCGCTCTCACCGCCGCCTCGATGGCCGGCGGCGGACCGGCCCTCGCCGCCCCCGGTGGTGGACCGCCGCTCGTCGTGCGCACCGAGGACGGCGCTCTGCGGGGCACCCTGGAGGAGGGACACCGCCTCTTCCAGGGCATCCCGTTCGCCGCGCCGCCGGTCGGCGACCTGCGGTTCCGGCCGCCGGCGCCGGTCGAGCCGTGGGACGGCGTCCGCGACGCGACCGAGCCGGGCAGCCCCTGCCCCCAGCCGCAGTCCGCCGATCTGAGCACCATCGCCCTGGTGGACGAGGACTGCCTGTTCCTCAACGTGACCACACCGGCCGGCTTCGAGGGCCGGCGCGGGGACCTGCCCGTCATGGTGTGGATCCCCGGCGGCGGCTTCGTCGCCGACACCGGCGCGGCGTACGAGGCGCGCCGGCTCGCCACCGACGGCGACGTGGTGGTCGTGACGATCAACTACCGGCTCGGGCCGCTGGGCTTCCTGGCGCAGCGGGACCTGTCCGCGCAGAACGGCGACCTCGCCTCGGGCAGTGCTGCGCTGCTCGACCAGCAGGCCGCCCTGCGCTGGGTGGAACGCACCATCGCCGCCTTCGGGGGCGACCCGGACACCGTGACGGTGGCCGGCGAGTCCGCGGGCGGCGCCGCCGTCTGCGTCCAGCTGGCCTCGCCGACGGCGCGCGGGCTGTTCGACCGCGCGATCGCGTCGAGCACCAGCTGCACCGAGCGCTACGACGACCTGGCCACCGCCGAGGCGAGGGGCGACCGGGTCGCCGCGGCGGTCGGCTGCGCCGGGGCGACCGACGTGGCGGCCTGCCTGCGGCAGGTGGGCGTCGAGGAGCTGCTGCGGGCCTGGCTGGACGGATCGCCGCCGGGCCGCTTCGTCGTCGGCGGTTCGGCCCTGCCGGTCCAGCCGGCCGATGCCGTCGCCGCGGGCGAGCACGCGCGGGTACCGGTCCTGCACGGCAACACCCGCGACGAGAACACGCTGTTCACCCCGACCGAGACGCTGGTGTCGACCGGCGCCCCGCCGTCCCCGACGCTCACCGCGGAGGAGTACGCCGCGGAGCTGACCGCGCGCTACGGCGACCGGGCGGGTGAGGTCCTCGCCCGCTACCCGGCCGAGGCCCACCCCTCGCCGCTGCGGGCCCTGGCGGCGGTGTTCAGCGACGCGGGCCCCCCAACCATGCTGTCCACCTGCGCGCACGTCGACGCCTACGAGGCCCTGTCGGCGGCCCCGGGACCGGCGCGGGTGTACGCCTACCAGTTCCGCGACCGGACCGCGCCTCCCGTGTTCCCCCTGTTCGACTTCCCGATCCCGGGCTACCCGGAGGACGCCCAGCACGGCAGCGAGCTGCAGTACCTGTTCGAGATGCCGTACTCGTTCGAGGCCGGCGTGTCACTGACGCCGGGACAGCAGGAGCTGTCGGCGGCGATGATCCGCTACTGGACCACCTTCGCCGAAACCGGCGACCCGAACGGCCCCGACGTCCCCGACGTCCCCCGGTGGCACCGCTACCGCGACAGCGGGGACGTGCAGGGCCTCGACCGCGCCGACGCAGGCGGCGTCGGGCCGGTGGACGTCGCCGCCGAGTCGCACTGCGACTTCTGGGCCTCCCTGCCGCGGCCCTGACCCGGACGTCCTGCGGGCCGCGCCGCGCCGGCTCGGCGAGGGACGGCAGGGACCCACCGCACCGGTGGCCCAGCAGGTCCAAACCGCATCGAGCGAGTGGAGACGAGGGGAATCGAACCCCTAACCCCCGCCTTGCAAAGGCGGTGCTCTGCCAATTGAGCTACGTCCCCCGGCTGGCTCGCGCCAGCGGTGTCCGGGCGGGGACCCCGGCGGGTCAGCGGGTCGGCGTGCTCACCGACTGCGACCCGCGCGTGGCCTCGGCCCACAGGTCGGCCTCGGCCCTGCCGGCCGACCGCTTGCGGACCAGGGCGAGCGCCCCGGCCGCCGCGGCGGCCACTGCCAGCTTCTTCAGCACGCGGCGTACCTCCTCGAGGGGGGTTCCCGCCTCCGGGACGGAGGCGGCCGACCAGCCCCGGACGGGGTGGTCCGACGGCGCCCGGGGCGCCGGCACACGGTGGGCCTGGGAGGACTTGAACCTCCGGCCTCATCCTTATCAGGGATGCGCTCTAACCGCCTGAGCTACAGGCCCGTGAACCTCGAACAGCGTACCTGGCCCGCCCGAGGTGATCGGAGGGGGGTCCTCGTTCAGTCCCGCTCGGAGAGGGTGACCTCGAGGCCACCCACCAGGTCCGAGCACATGTTGTAGATGAACGCCGCCACGGTGCACAGCGCCGTCATCAGCACGATGTTGATCGCACCGATGACCGCGGCCCCGCCGAAGACGATGCCCGGGGTGATGACCTCGCTGCCCCCCTCACCACCGGAGGCGGTGCCGAGCTGGCCGAAGAGGTCGTTGAGGGTCTCGAAGACGCCCAGGCCGGACAGCACGCCGTAGAGGACGCCGACGGCCACCATCCAGATGAAGAACATCGCGATGGAGAGCACCAGCGAGATCTTCAGCGCCGACCAGGTGTCGATGTGCCGCAGTTGCAGACGGGCGCGCCGCGGTCCGCGGGCGGCCTTCTGCTTGCCGCTCCCCTTGGCCGCAGCCGAGGCGGCCGCAGCCGGGGCGGCCGCAGCCGGGGCGGCCGCAGCCGGGGCGGCCGCGCCCTGGCCGGCGACGGCCTGGCCGGGCGCGCCCCCCACCGGGCTGCTGTCCGGGGCGGGGGCGAGCGCGGCGGTCTCGGCCGGCGCGGAGGTCACCGCCGAGGAGCCCGCGCCGCTGGTGACCGGACCCGCCGCGACCGGCGCCGTCCCGTCGTCGTCGGTGGCCGACTGTGCCCGCTGGGCGCCCGTGTCGGGGATGGCCTGCGTCGCCGTGACCGGCGCCGTCCCGTCGGTCTGCCGACCGGTCGCCGTCCCCGTGGCCGAGGAGGTGTCCCCGGGCCGGGACCCGGTGCGCACCGAACCCTGCGTCCGGTCGCTCATGCGAGTCTCCCGTTCCCCAGCGGCCCGCGCCGCTCCCTCGTACCCGGGTGACCCGGCACGCGGCCGGGGGCGCCCGGGCGCCGGTCAGATCTGTGGTGGTGGCACCGGACGGGACGCGGCACCCGTGCCCGGGAGCCCGGGTGCCGCGTCTCCTCCGACGTCGCTCCCAGACTAGGCGGCGGGCTCGTCGTTGTCCGTCGTACGCGCGATCGCCACGATCGAGACGTCTTCCGGCAAGTTCATGAGCTTGACACCCATGGTGGCGCGGTCCTTGTTGTGCCGGACACCGTTGACCGGCGTCCGGATGACGCCCCCGCCGGAGGTGATCGCGTACAGCTCGTCGCCGAGCTGCACGGCCAGCGCACCGACCAGGTTGCCCTTGCGGGCCTTGGGGTCGGCGGTGAGCACGCCCTTGCCGCCGCGGCCCTGGGCCGGGTAGTTCTCGATGCCCGTCCGCTTGGCGAAGCCGCGCTCGGTGGCCACCAGGACGTCGACGCCCTCCTCGACGACGATCATCGACAGCAGCGAGTCGTCGTCGGACAGCGTGATGCCGCGGACGCCCTCGGTGGCGCGCCCCATCGGCCGCAGAGTGGCGTCGTCGGCCTTGAAGCGGATCGACATCGCCTTGCGGGTGACCAGCAGCAGGTCCTGCTCCGGGTCGATCAGCGCGGCGCCGACCAGCTCGTCGCCCTCGCGCAGGTTGATCGCGATGACGCCGCCGCTGCGCGGGGAGTCGAAGTCGGTGAGCCGGGTCTTCTTCACCTGCCCGTTGGCCGTGGCCAGGACCAGGTACGGGGCGACGCCGTAGTCCTTGATCTGCATGACCTGGGCGATCTTCTCGTCCGGCTGGAAGGCCAGGATGTTGGCCACGTGCGCGCCGCGGGCGGTGCGGTTGGCCTCCGGCAGCTCGTAGGCCTTGGCCCGGTACACCCGGCCCTTGTTGGTGAAGAACAGGATCCAGTCGTGGGTGGAGCCCACGAAGAAGTGGTCGACGATGTCGTCCTGCTTCAGCGCCGCACCCATGACGCCCTTGCCGCCGCGCCGCTGCGACCGGTACAGGTCGCTCTTGGTCCGCTTGGCGTAGCCGGTGCGGGTGATGGTGACGACGACCTCCTCCTCGGCGATGAGGTCCTCCATGGAGACGTCACCGTCGTTGGCCACGAACTTCGTGCGCCGGTCGTCGCCGTATTTCTCCACGATCTCGGCGAGCTCGTCGTGGATGATCTGCCGCTGCCGCTCGGGGGAGTCGAGGATCGCCTGCAGGTCGGCGATCCGGGCCTCGAGCTCGGCGAGCTCGTCGAGGATCCGCTGCCGCTCGAGGGCGGCCAGCCGGCGCAGCTGCATGTCCAGGATCGCGGTGGCCTGGATCTCGTCGATGTCGAGGAGGTCCATCAGGCCGGTGCGCGCCGCGTCGGCCGACTCGCTGCTGCGGA
Organism: Geodermatophilus sp. SYSU D00697; assembly: GCF_054050175.1. NCBI lineage: Bacteria > Bacillati > Actinomycetota > Actinomycetes > Geodermatophilales > Geodermatophilaceae > Geodermatophilus > Geodermatophilus sp. SYSU D00697. Next base: position 100,097 of record NZ_JBJGYV010000005.1, on the reverse strand, counting down.
TGAGCGCGATGACCTCGTCGAGGTGGTCGAGGGCCTTGGCCAGCCCGCGCAGGATGTGCGCGCGCTCCTCGGCCTTGCGCAGCCGGTAGCGGGTCCGCCGCTGGATGACCTCGATCTGGTGGGCCACGTAGTGGCGGATGAGCTCGTCGAGCCGCAGCGTCCGCGGGACGCCGTCGACGATCGAGAGCATGTTGCAGCCGAAGGTGGTCTGCAGCTGGGTGTGCTTGTAGAGGTTGTTGAGCACGACCTTGGCGACGGCGTCCCGGCGCAGCGTGATGACCAGCCGGCGGCCGACGCGGTCGGAGGACTCGTCGGCGATCTCGCTGATGCCCTGCAGCCGGCCGTCCTTGACCGCCTCGGCGATCGCCTCGGCCAGGTTGTCCGGGTTGACCTGGTAGGGCAGCTCGGTGACGACCAGCTGGACGCGGCCCTTCGCGTCCTCCTCGACGGTGACCACCGCGCGCATCCGCACCGAGCCGCGACCGGTGCGGTAGGCCTCCTCGATGCCATCCCGGCCGACGATGAGGCCGGCGGTCGGGAAGTCGGGGCCCGGGATGCGCTGCATGCAGGCGGTGAGCGCCTCCTCCGGCTCGGCGTCCGGGTTCTCCAGCATCCAGAAGACCGCGGCCGCGACCTCGCGGAGGTTGTGCGGCGGCATGTTGGTGGCCATGCCGACCGCGATGCCGGCCGAGCCGTTGATCAGCAGGTTGGGGATGCGCCCCGGCAGGACCAGGGGCTCCTGGTTCTTGCCGTCGTAGTTGGGCTGGAAGTCGACGGTCTCCTCGTCGATGTTGGCCAGCATCTCCATGGCCAGCGGCGTCAGCCGGGCCTCGGTGTACCGCATGGCGGCGGCCGGGTCGTTGCCCGGGGAGCCGAAGTTGCCCTGGCCGTCGATGAGCGGGTAGCGCATCGACCACGGCTGGGCCAGCCGGACGAGGGCGTCGTAGATCGCCGAGTCGCCGTGCGGGTGGTAGTTACCCATGACCTCGCCGACGACGCGGGCGCACTTGACGTAGCCGCGGTCGGGGCGGAAGCCCTGGTCGTACATCGCGTAGAGCACGCGGCGGTGCACCGGCTTGAGGCCGTCACGGACCTCGGGCAGGGCGCGGCCGACGATCACCGACATCGCGTAGTCGATGTAGCTGCGCTGCATCTCCTGCTGGAGGTCGACCGGCTCGACGCGGTCGCGGGCAGGGGTCTCGGTCACGGTTCAGGTCCTCATGGTTCGTTGCGCGGTGGCTGAGACGAGGGAGCCCCCTCGCAGGGCCCCGCCGCGGGGCTGCGCGCGGTGGGGCGAGGGGGTCCTCCCTCAGACGTCGAGGAAGCGGACGTCCTTGGCGTTGCGGGTGATGAAGCTGCGGCGGGCCTCGACGTCCTCGCCCATCAGCACGCTGAACAGCTCGTCGGCGGTGGCGGCGTCCTCGAGGGTGACCTGCAGCAGGATGCGCGACTCGGGGTTCATCGTGGTCTCCCACAGCTCGGTCGCGTTCATCTCGCCGAGGCCCTTGAAGCGCTGGATCGCGTCGTCCTTGGGCAGCTTGCGGCCCGACTCCGCGCCGGCCCGCAGGACGGCGTCGCGCTCCTTGTCGGAGTAGACGTACTCGTCGCCGTGCTTGCCGCCCCACTTGATCTTGTACAGCGGCGGCTGCGCCAGGTAGACGTGGCCGGCCTCGACCAGCGGCCGCATGAAGCGGAACAGCAGGGTCAGCAGCAGCGTGCGGATGTGCTGGCCGTCGACGTCGGCGTCGGCCATCAGCACGATCTTGTGGTAGCGGAGCTTCGACAGGTCGAACTCGTCGTGGATGCCGGTGCCGAACGCGGTGATCATCGACTGGACCTCGTTGTTCTTGAGGACCCGGTCGATGCGCGCCTTCTCGACGTTGATGATCTTGCCGCGGATCGGCAGGATCGCCTGGAACATCGAGTCGCGGCCGGACTTGGCCGAGCCGCCGGCGGAGTCACCCTCGACGATGTAGATCTCGGAGTTGCGCGGGTCGGTGGACCGGCAGTCGGCCAGCTTGCCCGGCAGCGAGTTGTTGCTCAGCAGGTTCTTGCGGGCCAGCTTGCGGGCGTCCTGCGCCGCGCGACGGGCACGGGCGGCCGACGAGGCCTTGTTGATGATCGTCTTGGCCTCGGTCGGGTTGGCCTCGAACCAGTGCGCGATCTGCTCGTTGCACACCCGCTGGACGAAGCCCTTGACCTCGGTGTTGCCGAGCTTGGTCTTCGTCTGGCCCTCGAACTGCGGGTCGCCGATCTTCACCGAGACGATCGCGGCCAGGCCCTCGCGGATGTCCTCGCCGGTGAGTTTCTCGTCCTTGGGCTTGAAGAGCTTCTTGTCCTCGGCGTACCGGTTGACGATCGAGGTGAGCGCCGTGCGGAAGCCCTCCTCGTGGGTGCCACCCTCGTGCGTGTTGATCGTGTTGGCGAACGAGTAGACCGACTCGGAGTAGGCGTCGGACCACTGCATCGCGACGTCGACGCTCATCCGCATGTCGTTCTTGCCGGTGCCCTCGGCGCCGAAGCTGATGATCGAGCGGTGGATCGCCGTCTTCTTGGCGTTGATGTGCTTGACGTAGTCCTCGAGGCCGCCGTCGTACCGGTAGGTGATCTCCGTGGCCTCGAACGCCTGCTCCTCGGCGCCCGGCTCCGGGGCGGCCTCGGCGAGGGTGACCTCCTCGGCCATGCCGGTCTCGGCCTTGCCCTGACCGGGGCGCTCGTCGCGCAGCACGATGGTCAGGCCCTTGTTGAGGAAGGCCATCTCCTGCAGCCGGCGGCTGATCGTGTCGAACGAGTAGGTCGTCGTCTCGAAGATGTCGCCGTCGGCCCAGAAGGTGATCTGGGTGCCGCGCTTCTTCGTCGGGCCGACCTTCTCCAGCGGCCCGGGCTTGGCCATGTCGTAGCGCTGGTGCCACTCGGTGCCGTCCCGCCAGATGCGGACGTCGAGGGCGGTGGACAGCGCGTTGACGACGGTGACGCCGACGCCGTGCAGACCGCCGGAGACCGCGTAGCTCTTGCCGTCGAACTTGCCGCCCGCGTGGAGGATGGTCATGACCACCTCGACGGTGGGCCGCTTCTCCACCGGGTGCATGTCGACCGGGATGCCACGGCCGTTGTCCTCGACCCGGACGCCGCCGTCGGCCAGCAGGGTGACCTTGACGGTGTCGCAGTGACCGGCGAGGGCCTCGTCGACGGAGTTGTCGACGACCTCCCACACCATGTGGTGCAGGCCCCGCTCACCGGTCGACCCGATGTACATGCCGGGACGCTTGCGGACGGCCTCGAGACCCTCGAGGACGGTGATGGAGCTGCCGGAGTACGCGTTGTCAGTCTTCGGTCGAGCGACCACGTGGGGCCCTTCTGTCGCGCAACCGGCGCACGGCTCCCCCGCGAGCGGCGGGGGGCGAGACGGCGTGGAGAGGCACTCAGCCGGTTGCTGGCGGTTCCTGCTCTCCAGGATACCGGGTCCTACGACAGGAATGCGGCCGTCCACGCCCTGAGGGGGTGTCTGCGCCACTCGCGGCTCGTCCGCCACCCCCGATGGTGGCCCCTGGGTCGACACGCCGACCCTGCGCCTCTGGCGGCCCCGCTCACCCGCGGCCCCGCCCCGGCCCCCTGCAGGGTCCCGCCGCGGGCTCGCGAGGGGCGGGGGCAGGGCCTTGAGTCAGTTGTGCGGTCCGCTCGGGCGCTCGCCGGCCAGGTGCGCGGGGTCCATCGGCGCGGGCCGCTGCCCCGTGCGCCGGTTGACGAGGACCGTCACCGCCCAGAGGACGACGCCGATGGCGAGCAGTACGCCGGCGATCCGGTACTGCTCGGTGGGCCGCCCCGCCCAGGGCGTGGCGAGGAAACCGCAGGCCAGTGCCCCGACGACCGGGAGGACGGTGGGGGTGCGGAAGTGGCCGGCGTCGACCCGGTCCCGGCGCAGCACGAGGACGGCGACGTTGACGACGGTGAAGACGATCAGCAGCAGCAGGGCCGTCGTGCCGCCGAGGGCCGGCACCTCGCCGACGAAGGTGATCAGGCCGAAGGCCAGCGCGGTGGTGAACAGGATCGCCGTGGTGGGGGTGCGCCGGCGCGGGTGGACCCGGCCCAGCAGCCGCGGCAGCACCCGCTCGCGGCTCAGGCCGTAGACCAGCCGGCTGGCCATGAGCATGTTGATCAGCGCCGAGTTGGCGACCGCGAACATCGTGATGACGCCGAACAGCCCGAGCGGGAAGCCGGGCGCGCCGGCCTGCACCACCTGCAGCAGCGGGGTGTCGCCCTCGCTGAGCCGGTCGGCCGGCACCAGCGCGATCGCCGAGATCGACACCAGCACGTAGATCAGGCCGGTCAGGCACAACCCGGCGAGCAGCACCTTGGGGAAGATCCGGCGCGGCTCCTTGCACTCCTCGGCCATGTTCACGGAGTCCTCGAAGCCGACCATCGCGAAGAAGGCCAGGCCGGTCGCGGCGATGACCCCACCGAGCACCGACCGCTCCCCGGTGTCGAACTCGGTGACCCGGGAGAAGTCGCCCTCGCCGCCCCCGAGGGCCCAGACGCCGACCCCGATGACGATGAGCAGGCCGGTGAGCTCCACGCAGGTGAGCAGCACGTTGGCCTTGACGCTCTCCCCCACCCCGCGCAGGTTCACCAGCGCGACCAGCGTCATGAAGCCCAGGCCGATCAGCGTGATGCCGATGCCCTCACCCAGGCTGAGGCCGAAGACGCTGGCGAAGTTGGCGCTGAACGCGCGCGCGGCGGTGGACGCCGAGGTGATGCCGGAGCTCATCACCGCGAAGGCGACCAGGAACGTGACGAAGTGGACGCCGAACGCCTTGTGCGTGTACAGCGCCGCGCCGGCCGCCTGCGGGTACTTGGTCACCAGCTCGAGGTAGCTGAACGCGGTCACGAGGGCGACGAGGAAGGCGACCAGGAACGGCAGCCAGACCACCCCGCCGACCTGGGCGGCGACCTGGCCGGTGAGCGCGTAGATCCCGGTCCCGAGGACGTCACCGACGATGAACAGCAGGAGCAGGCCCGGGCCCATCACCCGCTTGAGGGCGGGCTGGCCGTCCTCGGTCCGGTCGACGACGGCGCTGCTCTCCGCCATGGCTGCCTCCTGAGCTGTCCCGGTCACTCCCGTGTCCGACCGCCGTTGGCCAGGCTGTGGTGCCCGATCGTGGCCCGGCAGCCGGTCGCGCGCGACCCGAGCGGACTGCCCGCTGCGGCCGGACACTGGGGCATGGCCGAACCCGCCGCCGCCCCGAAGACCTGTCTCGTCACCGGTGCCACCGGCTACATCGGGGGCCGGCTGGTCCCCGAGCTGCTCCGGGCCGGGCACCGGGTCCGCGTCATGACCCGCTCGCCGGAGCGGCTGCGCGACCACCCGTGGGCCGGCCAGGTGGAGGTCGCCCGCGCCGACGCCGGGGACGCCGACGCGGTCGCGGCGGCCTGCGCCGGGGTCGACGTCGTCTACTACCTGGTCCACGCGCTGGGGACCGGGCCGGAGTTCGAGGAGACCGACCGGCGGACCGCCCGGGTGATGGCCCGCGCAGTGCGGGAGGCCGACGTCGGGCGGCTGGTCTACCTCGGCGGGCTCGAGCCGCGCGACGAGGAACTCTCCCCCCACCTGCGCTCCCGGGCGGAGGTCGCGCAGATCCTGCTGGCCTCCGGCGTCCCGACCGTCGTCCTGCGGGCGGCCGTGGTGCTGGGGTCGGGGTCGGCGTCCTTCGAGATGCTCAGATACCTGACCGAGCGGCTGCCGGTGATGGTGACGCCGCGGTGGGTGCACAGCCGCATCCAGCCGATCGCGATCCGCGACGTCCTCCGGTACCTCGTCGGGTGCGCGACGCTGCCGCCCGACGTCTCCCGCTGTTTCGACATCGGCGGACCCGACGTCATGGACTACGCCGAGATGATGCAGCGCTTCGCGGTGGTGGCCGGCCTGCCGCGGCGCCGGATCCTGCCGGTGCCGCTGTTCACCCCGTCGCTGTCGAGCCACTGGGTCGGGCTGGTCACCCCGGTGCCCGCCGGGATCGCCCGCCCGCTGGTGGAGTCGCTGCGCAACACCGTCGTCTGCGGCGAGCACGACATCGCCCGCTACGTGCCGGACCCGCCGGAGGGCCTGCTCGGGTTCGACGACGCGGTGCGGCTGGCCATCCAGCGGACCCGCGACTCCGCCGTGGCCACCCGCTGGGCGTCGGCGTCGGTGCCCGGGGCGCCGTCGGACCCGCTGCCGACCGACCCCGACTGGGCCGGCGGCAGCCTCTACGTCGACGAGCGCACCCGGGCGACCGACGCCGCGCCGGCCGACCTGTGGCGGGTCGTCGAGGGCATCGGCGGGGACACCGGCTGGTACTCCTTCCCGCTGGCCTGGGAGGTGCGCGGCTGGCTGGACCGTGCCGTCGGCGGGGTCGGCCTGCGGCGCGGCCGCCGCTCGCCGCGCGACCTCTACGTCGGCGACGCCCTGGACTTCTGGCGGGTGGAGGAGCTCGACGAGGGCCGGCTGCTGCGGCTGCGCGCCGAGATGCGGGTCCCCGGGCTGGCCTGGTTGGAGTTCCACGTGGAACAGGAGGGCGGGCGCACCCGGCTGCGGCAGAAGGCGACGTTCCGGCCGCACGGGTTGTTCGGCCATCTCTACTGGTGGGTGCTGGTCCCGTTCCACGGGTTCGTCTTCGGGGCCATGGCGCGCAACATCTGCCGCGCCGCGGAGCAGGGGACGGCGGCCGCCGCGGGGGAGCACCGAGCCCGAGCAGTGTGATCCGTCCGCCTCCGGCCGACACCGCGGCCAGGTGCCGTCCCCCGGTTGCGCTGAGCCCCACTCGGCACTCGCTCGCGGGTGCCTCCGGCCCCCACTCCTCGCACCGCCCCGCAGCGCGCCTCACGTCAGGCGCCGATCTCCGGCCGCAGCCGCTCTGCAGGTACCGGACACACCTCGTGGTCGCCGACCTCGCGGTGTGCGGTGCGGTCGGCGACCAGGAGGTGGGGTCGGCCGGGTGGTCCCCCGGTCACACCAGCAGCTGGGCGGCGGCGAGCTCGCGGTAGAGCGGGCTGGTCTCCACCAGCTGCTCGTGGGTGCCGCGGGCGACCACCCGCCCGCCGTCGAGCACCACGATCTGGTCGCTGTCGAGCACCGTCGACAGCCGGTGGGCGACCACCAGCAGCGCCCGGTCGGCGGCGGCCGCGGCGAGCGTGTTCCGCAGCAGCTGCTCGTTGCGGGCGTCGAGGCTGGCGGTGGGCTCGTCGAGCAGCAGCAGCGCCGGGCGGGCCAGCAGGGAACGGGCGATCGCCAGCCGCTGCCGCTCCCCGCCGGACAGGAGCACGCCGTCGTCCCCGACCGGCACGTCCAGCCCGCGCGGCGAGCGCTGCACCACCTCGGTCAGCCCGACGTCGGCGAGCACGGCCCACAGCTCGGGGTCGGTCGCGCCGGGCGCGGCCAGCAGCAGGTTGTCCCGCACCGACCCGGCGAGGACCGGAGCCTCCTGCTCGACGTGACCCAGCCGGGCGCGCAGACCGGCCCGCGGCAGGTCCCGGACGTCGGTGCCCGCCCACCGGATCACCCCGCCGGTGAGCGGGTAGAAGCCCTCGACCAGGGCCAGCACCGTGGACTTGCCCGCCCCGGACGGGCCGACCAGCGCGACCCGGCTCCCGGCCGGCACGACCAGGGACACCCCGTGCAGCACCTCGGTGCCGTCGGGGTAGGCGAACCTCACGTCGTCCAGCTCGAGCAGCGGGACGCCGGAGGCCGGGGGCGAGCCGGGGACGGCGACGGTCGCCCCGCCCCGCTCGGGCCGGGCGTCGACCTCGGCCGGCAGCGCCAGCACCTCCTGGATCCGGGTCAGCGCGCCGAGCCCGGTCTGCAGCTGGGTCCACGCACCGATCGCCTGGCCCAGCGGCATGACCAGCAGGAACAGGTACAGGATGAAGGCCACCAGGTCGGCGACGGCGATCGAGCCGGTGGCGACCCGGTACCCGCCCAGCCCGAGGACGGCGAGGAACGCGCCCTGGACGGCGATGGAGCCGGCGGGGGAGACCAGCGCCTCCAGCCGCGCCACCCGCACCCCGGCCGCGTAGGCCCGGCCCGCGCTGGCGCCGACGACCCCGACCTCGCGCCCGGTGGCACCGCTGGCGCGGATGGTGCGGACGGCCGACAGCGCCCGCTCCACGGCGGCGGTCATCGCGCCGACCTCCTCCTGCGCCTGCTGCGAGAGCCGCCGCACCCGGCGGGCCACGGAGGCGACGACGGCGACGCCCAGCGCGACGGCGACCACCGTCACCAGCAGCAGCCAGCCGTCGACCAGCGCCATCGCCACCAGCGCGCCCGCCCCGACGACCACCGAGCCGGCGATGTCCGCCACGCCGGAGGTGACCGTGGCCCGCAGCAGCGTGGTGTCCGCGCCGACCCGCGACATCAGGTCACCCGTGCGCCGCCGGTCGTACTCGGCGACCGGGAGCCGCAGCAGCCGGTCCGCCAGCGTGCGGCGGGTCGTGAGCACCACGCCCTCGCCGGTGCGCTGCAGCAGGTACTGCTGGAAGGCGTTGAGCGCGGAGGAGGCGACGAGCACGGCGAGCAGCACCAGCACCGGGGGCAGCAGTGCCCGTCCCGCACCGACCGCGTCGATGACGCCCGCGACCAGGGCCGGCTGCGCCAGCGCCCCGGCGGCGGCGACCAGGGAGAGCGCCGCGGCGCCCAGCAGCGGCCCGCGGTGGGGGCGCAGCAGCGGGAGGAGCTCGCGCAGGCCGGCCGCCGGTGCCGGCGGACCGGCCGGCTCGCTCACGAGACGACGGCGAGGGCGCCGACGATGGCGGTGAGCAGGCGGGCGTGGTGCTCGATCAGCTCGGGGCGCTGGCCGTCGGGCCGGACGGCCGCGACATGACCGGCCGCCGTCCAGAACTCGTCGCCGTCGTCGGTGTTCAGCAGCAGGCCGCGCACGGTGGCGTCCTCGACCAGCCGCCGGGTCGCCGGCCCGTCGTCGGCGGCCAGCAGCACCCAGCGGGCGTCGAACTCCGGGTCCCCGCTGGGTACCTGGACCAGCCCGCCGGTGCGGTGCTTCCAGAACCGGGCCGGGGACAGCCGCAGGGCCGGGACGGTGCCCAGCACCGGCGCGGCCGTGATCGCGTACTCGGGGACGACGTAGCGCCCGGAGGCGTAGACGACGTCGAAGGCGACCAGCTCGAGGGATCCGTACCGGCCGCGCATGACCCCGGCCGGCCGGTGGTCCTTGGTGGCGCGGACCGGCGCGGTGCGGACCAGCTCGGCGAGGACGGCGTCCTCGGGCCCGCTGCCGTCGGAGATGTCCCACCCGTGCTGGAGGGCCCAGCCCTGCGCGCCCACGGGGTCGCCCTGGTAGGCGAAGACCCGCTCGACCTCGCCGGGCGTGCGCGGACGCCGGGCGCCGAAGAGCCCGCCGCGCGCCGGGGCCTGCTCGGCCGGGGGTGCCCCGGCGGGCGGCTGCCAGCCGGAGGGCTCACTCGCGGGCGGCTGCCAGGCCGGCGGGTCCGCCGGCGGCTGCGAGGGGTGCGGCTGCGGTGCGGCGGGCCGCTCGGGCTCGGCGGCGGGCAGGTCCCAGCCGGGCGGCTGCCACGGCGCGGACTCCTCGCGCGGCGGCTCCGCGGGCTCGGGCCGGGCGGCCTCCCCCCCGAGGTGGGTGGGCTCGCGCCAGGCGCTGCCGTCGTCCGGGCGGTCGTCGAAGCCGTCGCGGTCGCGATCACGGGGGCTGGTCATCGCTGCATCGTCCTCCCGACGGGCCGGCGACCGGCCCGCTGCTATCCGTACGTGTCCCGGGGCCCCCGCCCGCGGACCGACCGCGGGCCCTTCTTCCAGCTGGGGGCCGTCGGTCCGACAACGCGCAGGCGGGTCACGACGTCCCCGCCGACCGAGGCGCGCAGCTTGCCGAGGATCGTCGGCGCGAGCAGCCGCAGCTGGGTGGCCCAGGCGGTGGACTCGGCCACCACGAGCAGCTCGCCCTCCGTGAGGGTCTGCGGCGTGCAGTGGGCGGCGATGTCGGGCCCGACCAGCGCCGACCACCGGCCGAAGACCGCGCCGACCCGGGTGTGCTCGGTCCAGTCCTGCGACGTGACGAGGGAGTCGACCAGCCGGCCCAGGGGCTGCGGGTCGTCGTCCCCGGGCCGGGGGCCGGTCCAGCTGCGGCGCGGGCCCGCGATCCGCCGGCGGGTGGGCCGGGGTCGCGCCGCGGAGGCCGCGCGGGCGGCCTCGAGCGCCGCCCGCGCGATGTCGCTGGGCCGGCCCGGGCGGTCGCCGTCCGCACTCATCGCGCTCCCTCGCCGAGCACCGCACCGTCCACGGCCCCATCCTCGGCACCCGGGGTCGCCAGCGGAACCGCCTGGCCGCCGGCCACCTGCACCACCGTGCGGCGCAGCTCGGGCGGGACGTCGTCGAGCACCGCGGCGGTGATCAGGGTCTGCTCCGCGGACCGGGCGACCGCGGCCAGGGCCGCGCGCCGGTCGGCGTCCAGGGTGGCGAAGACGTCGTCCAGGACCAGGATCGGCTCCTCACCGTCGGCGCGCAGCAGCGCGAAGCAGCCCAGCTTGAGCGCCAGGGCCAGGGACCAGGACTCGCCGTGGCTGGCGAACCCCTTGGCCGGCAGCGCGCCGAGGGAGAGGACCAGGTCGTCGCGGTGCGGGCCGACCAGGGTCACCCCCCGGTCGACCTCCTCGGCACGGCGCTCGGCGACCCGCTCGCGCAGCGCCGTGCTCAGCTCGGCGACGTCGGGCAGCCGGGCGTCCGGCGCGATCGGCGTCCCGTCCCCGGCCGACGGCACCGTGCTCGCGTAGCCCAGCGCCGCGACGGCGGCGTCCGGGCCGGCGACGTCGGCGTAGGCGCGGGCGACGTGCGGAGCGAGGTCGGCGACCAGCCGGAGCCGGGCCGCGAGCAGCTGCCCGCCGAGGTCGATCAGGTGGCCGTCCCAGACGTCGAGCGTGGCCAGCGCGTCACCGCGCGCCAGCCGGGCGGTCTTGAGCAGTGCGTTGCGCTGCTTGAGCACCCGCTCGTAGTCGCTGCGCACGCCGGCCAGCCGCGGCGTGCGGCTGACCAGCAGGTCGTCGAGGAAGCGGCGCCGCTCGGCCGGGTCGCCGCGGACCAGGACGAGGTCCTCCGGGGCGAAGAGCACGCTCTTCACCAGGCCGAGCAGCTCCCGCGGGCGGGGCAGCGGCGCGCGGTTGACCCGCACCCGGTTGGACCGGCCGGGGTTGATCTCGATCTCGACGAGCAGCTCGCGGTCCTCGCGCCGGAGTGCCGCGCGCACCACGGCCTGGGCCGCGCCCTGCCGCACCAGCGGGGCGTCGCCGGCGACCCGGTGGCTGCCCATGGTGGCGAGGTAGCCGACCGCCTCCACCAGGTTGGTCTTGCCCTCCCCGTTGCGGCCGACGAGGACCGTCGGCCCCGGGCGCAGAGCCAGGTCCACCCGCTCCCAGTTGCGGAACGAACCGAGCTGCAGGTGCCGGACGTACACCTCAGCGCCCCCGTGGCGAGGTGCTGGAACGGCCTCCCAGCAGGGGCCCGCCGCGGGCCTGCGAGTGGTGGGGGGCAGGGGGGTCCTTCCTCACGCGGGGCGCTCGGCCTCCTGCGCCTGGACGGCGTGGACGGCGTGGCCGCCGAACTGCTGGCGCAGCGCGGCGACGGCCTTCATCGTCGGCGAGTCGGTCTGCCGGGAGGAGAACCGCGCGAACAGCGACGCGGCGATCGCCGGCATCGGGACGGCGTTCTCGATGGCCTGCTCGACGGTCCAGCGGCCCTCGCCGGAGTCCTCCGCGTAGCCGGTGATCTTCTCCAGCGCCGGGTCCTCCTCCAGCGCGCGGACCAGGAGGTCCAGCAGCCACGAGCGGATGACCGTGCCCTGGGTCCAGGACTTGACGACGCCGGGCACGTCCTCGATGAGGTCGACGGCGGCCAGCAGTTCGTAGCCCTCGCCGTAGGCCTGCATCATCGCGTACTCGATGCCGTTGTGGACCATCTTGGAGAAGTGGCCGGCACCCACGGGGCCGGCGTGCACGAACCCGGCGCCCGGGAGCTCCTGGCCCGACTCGTCCTTGGGGGAGGGCGGCTTGAGCGCGTCGAAGACCGGCTGCACCTTGGCGACGTCGTCCTTGGTGCCCCCCACCATCAGCGCGTAGCCGTTCTCCAGGCCCCAGACCCCACCGGAGACGCCCGCGTCGACGTAGCCGACGCCCTTCTCGCGGCACATCACGTCGTGGACCTGGTCGTCGGTGTACTTCGAGTTGCCCCCGTCGACGATCACGTCACCGGGGCTGAGCAGCTCGGCCAGCTCCTTGACCGTCGCCCGCGTCGGCTCGCCGGCCGGCACCATCACCCACACCACGCGCGGCGCCTCAAGCGCCTCCACCAGCGCGGGCAGGCTGTCGACGTCCCGCTTCTCCGGGTGGTGGTCGAAACCGACGACCTCGTGGCCGGCGCGGCGCAACCGCTCGGCCATGTTGCCGCCCATCTTGCCCAGCCCGATCAGCCCCAGCTGCACGACGTCGTCCTCTCCTCGGGGGTCTCTCGGGACCCCATCGTGCTCGTCCGGTACGACCGCCGCGCGGCGGCCCCTCGACGGACCTCGTCCACTCACCCGGGCAGCCGCACCGGCATGATCAGGTAGCGGTAGCTGCCCGGCCGCTCGGCCGGACGGGCCTCGCCCTCACCCTCGCCGTCGGCCGCCGGCTCCTCCACACCGGAGAGGACGGCGGGCTTGAGCGGGCTGGTGAAGTCCATCCGAGCGCGGCCGGTGTGGACCGAGGCCAGCCCGTCGAGCAGGAACGTCGGGTTGAAGCCGATGGTCAGCGGCTCCCCGTCGAACTCGACGTCGCAGCGCTCCTCGGCCTGCCCCTCGTCGTCGCTGCCCCCGGCCCGCAGGGTGACCTGGCCCGGGGTGAACTCGCAGCGCAGCGGCGTGCCGCGCTCGGCGACCAGGGCCACGCGCTTGGCGGCGTCGGTGAACAGCCCGACCGGCAGCGTCGCGTTGGCCTGCGACTCGTTGGGCATGATCGCCCGGTACTTGACGAACTCCGCGTCGAGCAGGCGGGTGGTCGTCTGCCTGTCCTTCCCCGACAGGCCCAGGATCCCCTCGCCCGAGCCGCTGGACGACAGCGAGATCGTGATCTCCGGTCCGCTGGTCAGCGTGCGGGCGGCGTCGGCCAGCGTGCGGGCGGGCACCAGCACCGCGGCCGAGAGCCCCGGGGTCTCCGGCCGCCAGGCGAACTCGCGCACCGCCAGCCGGTAGCGGTCGGTGGCGGCGAGGGTCACCAGGTCGTCCTCGATCTCCAGCCGGACGCCGGTCAGCATCGGCAGGGTGTCGTCGCGGCCGGCGGCGATGGCCACCTGCCCCACGGCCTCGGCGAAGACGTCGCTGTCGACCACACCGGCCGACGACGGCATGGCCGGCAGGGACGGGTAGTCCTCCACCGGCAGCGTCGGCAGGCTGAACCGCGCGTTGCCGCAGGCGATGGACAGCCGCGGGCCCTCGGCGGTGATGTCGACCGGGTGCGGGGGCAGCGCGCGGGTGATCTCGGCGAGCAGCCGGCCCGGCACGAGGGTGCGACCGCTCTCGGTGGCCTGCACGTCGACCTCCGCGCGCGCGGAGACCTCGTAGTCGAAGCCGGAGACCGACAACTGGCTGCCGTCGACCTCCAGCAGGATCCCGGCCAGGACCGGCACCGACGGCCGGGGCGGGAGGCTGCGCGCCGTCCATGCGACCGCATCGGCGAGCACCTCACGTGCCACCCGGAACTTCATGACCTGACCCACCCCAGCTGTCGTCGTGTTCCTCCACTGCGGTGCTCATCGTGCCTTCTACGGGCGACAAGGGGGTAACCGCTGTCCCCCGGATGGACCGCTCCTGCCCCTCGAGCCGCAGCTTCCCCACCCTGAATGTGGTTCGAGAAAGCCTCGATCTCTCTCCCTCATCCTCGTCATCACTGGTGTGGAACCTGGGGATCGAGGCCGTCCGTGCAGGTCAGGGCCGAAGTCGACATGTTGGCCCGCTGTGGGTGGACGGGCGCCGGCTGTTGTCGACACGTGGACATCTCGACGGTCGTGCACACCCACCCCCGTCCGTCCACCTGCTGTCCCCCGGTCCGTCCCGTGCCCGTCCCCAGTTCGTACCCAGGCCCCCGGCCCCGGCGGACGACGACCGCGCCGACGACCAGCGCAGATCCGGCATCTGTGCAGGTCAGAGGCACGTCGCGGGGAATCACACGCTCTCGGGGATCGGTCGTCGCGCCGGGCACGTCGTGACCGCCCGTGAGCAGTCGGCGTGAGATCTCCCCAACCTGTGCACATTCCTGGGGACAACTCCTCGACGAGTCGACCGAGGTCACCGGTACGGGTGACCACCAGGCCGCCGTCTCCGCGGGGACGGCGCACGCCCACGTGCCCACAGGTCTGTGGACAAGTCGACGCCTGGGGGACGGCCGTTGGCCGCGGTCGGCGCGACGAGCGGGGGCCCGGAGGGTTCCCCGAGGAGGGGCGGGGTGGGCTCAGTGCCTCGGGGGGACGGCCGTTGGCCGCGGTCGGCGCGACGAGCGGGGGCCCGGAGGGTTCCCCGAGGAGGGGCGGGGTGGGCTCAGTGCCTCGGGGGGACGGCCGTTGGCCGCGGTGTCGCCCGGTAGGGCGACAGAGTCATTGCCGCGCGCGGCTCTTGATGCGGGCGGTCAGCTCGGTGACCTGCGTGTACGTCGCCCGGCGCTCGCTCATCAGGTTGGTGATCTTCTTGACGGCGTGCATGACCGTGGTGTGGTCCTTGCCGCCGAAGGAGGCGCCGATCCGCGGCAGGGACAGCTCGGTCAGCTCCCGGCACAGGTACATCGCGATCTGCCGGGCGTTGACCAGCGTGCGGCTGCGGTTGGAGCCCTGCAGCTCCTCCATCGTCACGGAGAAGTACTCGGCCGTGGCGGCCATGATGATCGCGGCGGTGATCTGCGGGCCCTGCTCGTCGCTGATCAGGTCCTTGAGCACCAGCTCGGCGAGCGGCAGGTCGACCTGCTGCTTGTTCAACGACGCGAACGCGGTGACCCGGATCAGCGCGCCCTCGAGCTCGCGGATGTTGGTCTGCACCTTGCTGGCGATGAACTCCAGCACCGCGTCGGGCACCTGCAGCCGCTCGCCGTAGGCCTTCTTCCGCAGGATGGCGATGCGGGTCTCCAGGTCCGGCGCCTGGACGTCGGTGATCAGCCCCCACTCGAACCGGGTGCGCAGCCGGTCCTCCAGCGTCGTCAGCTTCTTCGGTGCGCGGTCGGAGGTGATGACGATCTGCTTGCTGGCGTTGTGCAGCGTGTTGAACGTGTGGAAGAACTCCTCCTGCGTCCGCTCGGCGCGCTCCAGGAACTGGATGTCGTCGATGAGTAGGAAGTCGATGTCCCGGTAGCGCCGGCGGAAGTCCTCGGCCCGGCCGGAGTGCACCAGGTTGATGAACTCGTTGGTGAACTCCTCGGTGCTCACGTACCGCACCCGCACGTTGGGGAACATCCGCGCTGCGTAGTGGCCGATCGCGTGCAGCAGGTGGGTCTTGCCCAGCCCGGAGTCGCCGTAGATGAACAGCGGGTTGTAGGCGCGGGCCGGCGCCTCGGCCACCGCCACCGCCGCGGCGTGCGCGAAGCGGTTGCTGTTGCCGATGACGAAACTGTCGAAGACGTACTTGGGGTTCAGCCCCGGGTCCTGGGCGCTGCCGGCGGGTGGGCGGCGGTCGCCGAACAGCGGGACGGCGTCGCCGCGGCCGCCACCGGCACGGCCGTCGGCCCGCCGGCCCCGGCCGGCGGGGGGCGCCACCGCCTCGTCGTCCGGCTCGCCCCCGGTGTCCAGGTCGAAGGGCAGGACGGCGGCACCGTCGTCGGCGCCGCCGCCCCAGTCGCGCGCCGCGCGCCCACCACGGGCGGCGGCACGGCGGGCCGGCGGGCTCCAGTCGGTCGGTGCCCACTCCTCGTCGCGCTCCGCGGCCGGGGGCTCGGGGGCGACCGGCCGCTCCGCGGCGTCGCGCTCCCAGGTCAGCGGCGCGGTCACGTCGGTGCGCACGCCGAAGGCGCTGCGGCCGTCGTCGGTGCGGTCGCGGGTCTCCCGGTCCTCCTCGGCGCGCTGCGCCTCGACGGCCGCCCACGGACGCCGGGTCGGGACCTCCTCGCGCGGCGGTTCGGGCGCGGCCGGCGTGTCCTCCACCTGGACGGCGACGCGGATGTCGCGGCCCAGGTGCTCCGACAGCGCCTCGGCCAGCACCCGGCGCATCCGCGACTCGAGCACGGTCTGGGTGAACTCGTTGGGCGCCGACAGCACCGCGGTGTCCTCGAACACACCCACCGGGCGGGTCAGGTTCAGCATCGCATTTTGCTGCGGGGACAGGCTCGTCGCCAGCCGCTCGCGGATCTGGTCCCAGACCGTCGCCAGGTCCACCGTGGCATCGGCCATGGCCGTGTCCTCCCCAAACCGTGTGTGCGTCGCCCCTGCCGCGACCGTCCCGCTGCCGGGGCTCCGTCGTCCCCCGGTGAGTCCCCCGTTGTGGACATCCGGACACACGGTGTCCACACCAGTGTCCACAGGCTGTGCACGACCAGTGACGAATTCGGCGGACATCCGATCGGGTGGATCGGGCAGAGGCGTCGTCGCTGGTCAGGAGGTCGTACTGGGGGCGGTTCGGAGGGCGCGGTGGTCGGTCGACCCAGCGGGGCGGCCCCTGCGCCGGACTCGGATGTCCGGTGTGGAGCGACGGCGACGCTAACAGCCTCGTCCACAGCCCGGCAACGACGCCGCCGCCCGCAGGCGGTGTGCCCCCGCCCGTGTCGCCCGCGGCGCCCGGCGCGTCGCTGCCCTCCGCCGTCGGCCGTGGTGCAGCACTGACCAGTCGGACGCCGGACCGGGGCCTCCGGCAGGCCGCGATCCTCGGCTATGCTGGTGGGAGTCTGTGGACGGGGAGCCGGTTCCGCCGAGCTCCACCCGTCCCTCCGCGCGTGCCCGCCCACCGGTGGGTGCGCACCGTCGACGTCGTGTAGTGGGAGTACCTCGTGAGCAAGCGCACGTTCCAGCCGAACAACCGCCGCCGGTCCAAGACCCACGGTTTCCGGCTGCGGATGCGCACCCGCGCGGGCCGGGCGATCATCGCCGGCCGTCGGCGCAAGGGGCGCGAGAAGCTCTCCGCCTGAGGTGCTGCCCGCGCAGGCACGCCTGCGCCGGCGTCCGGAGTTCACCGCGGTCGTCCGGTCCGGCAGGCGCGCCGGACGGCCGACCATGGTGCTCCACTACCTCCCCGAACGGCCCGTGACCCCGACCCCCGGCGACGCCGGGGCGGCCGGCGGTCCACGGGCCGGCTTCGTCGTGGGCAAGGCCGTGGGCAACTCCGTGGTCCGGCACCGGGTCACCCGGCGGCTGCGCGCGGTCGTCCTGGAGCAGCTGCACCGCCTGCCACCGTCGGCCGACCTGGTCGTGCGTGCCCGGCCCGAGGCCGCGGCCGCCACCTCGGCGGACCTGCGCCGCGACCTGGCAGCGGGGCTGGACCGGGTCCTCGCCCAGCGGGCCCGCACCTCGTGACCGCCGTCCCCGGCACCGCCGGTCCCGACTCCCCTGCCGCGCGCGGCCGGGTCGGCCGGGCGCTGCTGGCCGCGGTGGGCTTCTACCAGCGGGCGATCAGCCCGGCCCTGCCCCCGCGCTGCCGCTTCGCCCCCACGTGCAGCGCCTACGCCGCCGAGGCGATCGCGGTGCACGGCGCCGGCCGCGGAACCTGGCTGGCGCTGCGGCGGTTGCTCAAGTGCGCGCCCTGGCACCCCGGTGGGTTCGACCCGGTGCCACCGGCGCGCACGGCTCCCCCCGCATCAGACCGAGCTCACCCTCCGGCACCCCGCCGGGCCGCGCAGCAGGAGGCTGGCGTTGCTTGACTGGCTCTACACCGCCATCTCCTGGGTCATGGCCCGGTGGCACGCGTTGTTCTCCACGTTCCTGGACCCGGCGGGCGGCATCACCTGGGCGCTGTCGATCATCTTCCTGGTCGTCACCGTCCGGCTGATCCTCTTCCCGCTGTTCGTCAAGCAGGTCAAGTCGCAGCGGGCGATGCAGGAGATCCAGCCGGAGATCCAGCGGCTGCGGAAGCAGTACGGCAGCGACAAGCAGGGCTTCAGCCAGGCGATGATGGCGCTGCAGAAGGAGCGCGGGGTCAACCCGCTGGCCGGCTGCCTGCCGATCCTGCCGCAGATCCCGGTCTTCCTCTCGCTGTTCCACGTCCTGCGGCGGCTGGCCCCGGGCGCTCCGGGGCTCTACAGCTGGGACGACACCCTCACCGACCAGGCGGCCTCCGCCGACCTGTTCGGGGCGCCGATCTCGTCCTCGTTCACCATGAGCGGGCCCAAGGCGGAGGCGATCCTGGCCCTGCCCGGCGTGGGGCAGCTCAACATCCGCATCGTCGCGTTCGTGCTCATCGTGATCATGTGCACGACCACCTACGTCACGCAGAAGCAGACGATGAAGCGGTCCGGCCCGGTCGAGGGCCAGGCGGCCACGGTGCAGAAGCTGCTGCTCTACGGCATGCCGATCAGCCTCTTCGTCACCGGGTTCTTCTTCCCGATCGGCGTCCTCCTGTACTGGATGACGAACAACCTGTGGACGCTGGGCCAGCAGTTCTTCATCCTGCGCAAGCTGCCCCCACCCGGCTCCGACGCCGCCAAGGCCAAGGCCGCCGCCGACAAGCCGGCGACCGACCCGAAGGCCCTCGCGCCCAAGCCCGGCGCCAAGCCGGTGCGACCGAAGCAGGGCCGGCCCGCGGCGCCCGCGTCGACGGTCGACCCCGCGAACCCCACGGGTGACACCACGCCGGTCGACGACGTGCCGCCCCCCGGGGCCACGGCCGCCGGGTCCAACGGCCAGCCGCCGGGCGGCGGCAAGGGCACGGGCAGCCGGCCGCGCAGCTCCGGCACCCGGGGCGGGAGCCAGGGCCCGGCCAACCGGGGGAAGCGCAAGCGCCGCTGACACCACCGGCGTCCGCTGCGGACGCCCGCCGGCCATCGACCACCGGGGAAGCCCGGACGCCTGCACCAACTGGGAGGAATCGCGATGAGCGCCCCGCAGCACCCCACTGACACGGCCGGGACCGCCGCCACGGCGGAGGCCACCTCCGGCGCCGTCCTCAGCCCGGTGCCCGACGAGGCCGACGGACCGGCCCAGCCCGACCTCCCCGACGAGGGCGCCGAGGGCGCGGACGCGGTCGTCGAGGACACCGACGACGAGGACACCGACGACGCGGACGACCTGCTGGTCCGCGAGGGCGACGTGGCCGGCGACTACCTCGAGCGGCTGCTGGACATCCTCGACGTCGACGGCGACATCGACCTCGACGTGGAGGGCGACCGGGCCTCCGTCGCGATCGTCGGCGGCGACCTGCGCGACCTCGTCGGGTCCGACGGCGCGGTGCTGGAGGCGCTGCAGGAGCTGACCCGCCTGGCCGTGGCCCAGTCGACCGGGGTCCGCAGCCGGCTGATGCTCGACATCGGCGGATACCGGGCCAAGCGCCGGGCCGACCTCACCTCGCTGGCGGCCGAGGCGGCCCGCCGGGTGGCGCAGAGCCGGCAGCCCGAGCGGCTCGCCGCGATGAACCCGTTCGAGCGCAAGGTCGTCCACGACGTCGTCGCGGGCATGTCCGGGGTGCGCAGCGAGTCCGAGGGCGAGGAGCCCAACCGCCGGGTCGTCGTCCTGCCCGATCGGTGACCGACGCCGCCACTCCCGACGCCGGCGCCCCAGCGGTCCCGCCGGCCCCTCCGGTCGCGCGCTCCGTCTTCGGCGAGGGGCTGGCCGACGCCGAGCGCTACGTGGCCCGGCTGGCCACCGACGGGGTCGTCCGCGGCCTGATCGGCCCGCGCGAGGTGCCCCGGCTGTGGGAGCGCCACGTGCTCAACAGCGCCGCGGTGGCCGAGGCCGTCCCGCCGGGCGCCCGGGTGGTGGACGTCGGCAGCGGAGCCGGCCTGCCGGGCATCCCCCTGGCGCTGGCCCGGCCGGACATCGAGCTCACCCTCGTCGAGCCCATGGCGCGGCGGGTGGAGTTCCTCGAGGAGGTCGTCGCCGAGCTCGGCGTCCCGTGGCGGGTGGTCCGCGGCCGGGCCGAGGAGCGCTCCGTGCGGGCGGCCGTCGGGCCGGTCGACGTCGTCACCGCGCGGGCGGTCGCCGCCCTCCCCCGGCTGGTCTCCTGGTGCCGTGGGCTGCTGCGGCCCGGCGCCCAGCTCGTGGCACTCGTCGGCGCCCGCGCGGTCGCGGAACTGCCCGCGATGGTGCCCGAGCTGGAGTCTGCGGGGATGCGGGAGGTCCACGTGCGGGCTGTCGGTGCCGAGCTCGGCGACGCTGCCACTACCGTGGTGGTCATGACCCGTGGGCCGCGGTGACCCGTCCGGGCACCTGTTCCACGTGGAACCCGTACAACTCCCCGCTTCCGTTCCACGTGAAACGGATGGGCAGGAAGGACCCGAGATGACCGACCCGGGCCAGCGGCTGCGGGGCGCCCTCGCCGCCGACCAGGCGGGCAGCTCCGGAGCGGACTTCGACAGCCCGATCGCGATGGAGGCGCTGCGCGCCACCCGCGTGCTGCACGCGGCCAACCAGGAGCCCTTCCCGGCCCCCGGCCGGATCCGGGTCATCACCATCGCCAACCAGAAGGGCGGCGTCGGCAAGACCACCTCGTCGGTGAACCTGGGCGTGGCGCTGGCGCTCTACGGGCTGCGGACGCTGGTCATCGACCTCGACCCGCAGGGCAACACCAGCACCGCCCTCGGTGTCGAGCACACCGTCGGGACGCCGTCGGTGTACGACGCCCTGGTCGGGGACAGCTCGCTGTCGGAGGTCGTGCACCCCACGACGGCCAGCCCGCTGCTGCACTGCGTCCCCGCGACGATCGACCTCGCCGGCGCGGAGATCGAACTGGTCTCCGTCGTGGCCCGCGAGTACCGGCTGCGCCGGGCCATCGAGGCCTACCTCGAGGTGCTCCCGGTGGAGCAGCGCCCGCACTACGTGCTCATCGACTGCCCGCCGTCGCTGGGGCTGCTCACGCTGAACGCGCTGGTGGCAGGCGACGAGGTGCTCATCCCGATCCAGTGCGAGTACTACGCCCTCGAGGGGCTGGGTCAACTGCTCAACAACATCGACCTCGTCCGCCAGCACCTCAACCCCGGCATCGCCGTCCGGACCATCCTGCTGACGATGTACGACGCCCGGACCAAGCTCGCCGACCAGGTCGCCGAGGAGGTCCGCAACCACTTCGGGGACCTGGTGCTCGACGCGGTCATCCCCCGCAACGTGCGGGTGTCGGAGGCACCGGGCTACGGGCAGTCGGTGCTCACCTACGACCCGGGGTCCCGCGGCTCGACCAGCTACGTCGAGGCCGCCCGCGAGCTCGCCGAGCGGGGCGTGTCCCTGCCGCCGCTGACCTCGCGCACCGGGCCGGGGACGCCCGCCCCTCCCCCCGCCGCGACGTCCCTGGCCTTCGCCGACACCGACGCGGCCACCGTGCCCGTCCCCCCGTCCCGTCCTGAGGAGTGAGCATGTCCAAGCGTGGTGGCCTCGGCCGGGGGCTCGCGGCGCTGATCCCCACCAGCGCCCCGGTCGAGCAGCCGACGCTCCCGGAGACCGACGGCGGACAGCGGCCGGAGGGCGCCGCTCCCGCCGCGCCGGCGGAGACCCCCGCCGCTCCCCCGGTGCACCTGCTGCCCCCGGCGGCGGAGGCGGCCGCGACGGTGGCCCGCCAGGTGGAGGAGGCCGTCGGTGTCCCGGGCGCGCAGCTGCGGGAGGTCGCCGTCGCCGACGTCGTCCCCAACCCCAAGCAGCCCCGCCAGGTCTTCGACGACGAGGCGCTGGAGGAGCTCACCTACTCCGTGCGGGAGTTCGGTCTCCTGCAGCCGATCGTCGTGCGCGAGCGCAGCGAGGGCGGCTACGAGCTCATCATGGGCGAGCGCCGGCTGCGCGCCGCGCGCGCGGCCGAGCTGGAGACCGTGCCGGCGATCATCCGGGACACCACCGACGACGCCTTGCTGCGCGACGCCCTGCTGGAGAACATCCACCGGGTCCAGCTGAACCCGCTGGAGGAGGCCGCGGCCTACCAGCAGCTGCTGGAGGAGTTCGGCGCCACCCACGAGGAGCTGGCACAGCGGATCGGCCGCAGCCGCTCGCAGGTCACCAACACCATCCGGTTGCTCAAGCTGCCGGTGAAGGTGCAGACCCGGGTGGCGGCCGGCGTCATCTCCGCCGGGCACGCCCGCGCGCTGCTCGGGCTGGCCGACGCACAGGCGCAGGAGGCCCTGGCGACCCGGGTCGTCGCCGAGGGGATGTCGGTGCGGGCCACGGAGGAGGCCGTCGCCCTGGCCGCCGCCGAGGAGCCGGCCGCCAAGCGCCGGACCCGGCGGATCAGCGCCCCCGGCGTGGAGGACCTCGCCGGGCGGCTGTCGGATGCCTTCGAGACCAAGGTCAAGATCCAGATCGGCCGCGCCAAGGGCCGCATCGTCGTCGAGTTCGGGTCGGTCGACGACCTGCAGCGGATCATCAGCCAGATGGCCCCGGACATAAGCGGGCGCCGGACCGAAGATTGAGCCGCCACCAACCGCGAAGGCCAGGTTCCGTCACTGACGGAACCTGGCCTTCGGTGTCTAGCGCCTGGCCGGGGGTCAGGCCACGTAAGCGTCCATCGGGATCGCCGCACTGCGCTGGCCGTACGCGCCGCCCCCGAAGACCACCACGCCCCAGTAGTACAGGCGGGCACGGTCGTAGCAGGCGCCGTTGCCGCCGATGGCCTGGCACGACGCGTTCATGTCGTTGAGGAACCAGCGGTCACAGGTCCCCTTGTCAGCCCAGTGGTGCCGGTAGCAGCCGTCGTGGTGGACGCAGGCGTGGTGGAAGTCGTAGGTCCCGACCACGTACGTCGACACGGTCAATGGCGGGGTGCCCGCGGTGACCCGGGCCCCGTGCACGCCGGAATCCGGGACGACGGAGCACCCGTCGGAGTTCCACCAGTGCTGAGTGTCGTCGTCGTTCGCCGGCGTCGCGTTGCCCGTCTCCTGGGCGGTGGCGACCGCCGGGACGGCGATACCGATGCCGAGATGGCCCAGCAGCAGGAGGAGTACGAGCAGGGCTCCGCGAGCGCGTCGACGGGGCGCCTCGCCGCGCCGCTCCGTGCGGAGGTCGGAGTGCTGCTCGGGGATCGGTGCGTGTGTCACGATGGGACTGCCTTTCACGCGAGGTCTGCAAACCGTGGAGAAGGCGCACTGGGGAGTCGCCGGGTCGCATCCGGCGGCTCCCTCTGCGCGTGTGGCCACCCTCCTGTGGCCGTTGCGGTGTGTCACGGGTCTCACACTGTCCACCATCGTGGTAGTTCCTGCAACAGCTGGTTCAGCCGTATCGACGCAGATGGAGCGTGCATCCTCTTGCAAGCGGTTATATAGAGAGACATCCTTGCCTACATCGAGGAGCCCCCCTAGATCTAGGAGCCTGCCGCCGTGCAATGCGAGATGTGTCCTCCGGAACTCGGC
This sequence comes from Geodermatophilus sp. SYSU D00697, assembly GCF_054050175.1. NCBI lineage: Bacteria > Bacillati > Actinomycetota > Actinomycetes > Geodermatophilales > Geodermatophilaceae > Geodermatophilus > Geodermatophilus sp. SYSU D00697. Next base: position 76,631 of record NZ_JBJGYV010000005.1, on the reverse strand, counting down.
TCACAGCTCCAGGTCCGGGACACCCGGAAGTACTCCCATCCCCCGCGGGTGGTGCGGCGCCGAGTGTGCGATCACAACGGGCGCCACGTCGTGGAGACCGTCGAGCTGGCACAGGAGAGTCAGCTCGATCGCCTGCTGGTCGTCGGCGCGCAGACCCCCACGGTGCGCCCTCGCCCGTTCGACCCCGTCCGGGTTCGGCAGGACCTCCAGGCGGCCGTCCTCAAGCACCTGAGTGGCGACGAGTGTCAGGTTGTTGTGGAGCGGGTGGTGGACCGGCTCCGGCGTCGGTACCACGAACTGGTCGAGCCGCTCGCCGAGGAGGATCCCGCCCGCGCCGAGGGCTTCGTCGGCACGATCGAGGACGCAGCGATCACCCATGAGATCGAGGTGGACCTCCGCCAGAACCACCGGTCCACGGCGTTCATCCTCTACGCCCTGTCAGTGCACGGGCGCGTCGACGTCGGGTCCCACGGGGAGCGCCGGCCCGGCTTCGCGGACGCGCGGAGCTTCCTGAGCTGGGCCTTCGAGCGCTATCCCAGCCTCTGGACCGACGTCGGCGCGGAGAGCCCGATGGTGCCGGTCGAGGAGTGGTGGCCGGCTGGTGATCCGTCGACCGTGCCCCAGGAGGTGGTCAAGCGGGACGGGCGGACGGAGGCGTTCGACCGCGCCCGGTTCGAGCAGAGCATCGACCAGGCCCTCTTCGGTCGACGGCAGCACCGCAAGCAGACGCTGCGCGGAGTGTCTCTGTGGGTGCTCTGGGGGTTGGTCGGCCAGCAGCGCGTGCAGACGGCGCAGCTGGGGGCGGGCGTGGCGGCGTGCCTGCGTCGGGTGGACGACATCGCCTACCTGCGCTGGGCCAGTGTGGCCAAGGGCTTCACGCATGAGAGCGACTTCGTGAACGAGGCACTCGGCCTCGTCCGGCACCCCTCTGTCCGCTTGGTCTTCCAGGCGCGGTCCAGCTCACCCGCCCGTCCCTGGGAGGTGCAGAGCCTGCAGCTGAGCAACCAGCAGCTGCGCGAGGCGCTCCGTGAGATCACCGCCGCCGTCGCTCCTCTCCCGGACCGAGCGCCCGGGAGAGGAGCCTAGCGGGGGGTCGTGGCCCGACGGCTCAGCAGCCGGGCGAGGACGTCGCCCAGCGAGTGACCGGCCGCCTCGACGGCCATCGGGAACATCGACGTCTCGGTGAGCCCCGGCGAGACGTTCACCTCGAGGAAGTGCACCTCGCCGTCGGGGGTGACGATGGCGTCGGTGCGGGACAGGTCGGCCAGGCCGAGCACGCGGTGCACCTGGACGGCCAGAGCCGCGGCCGTCGCCGCCACCTCGTCGGGGACCCGGGCCGGGGCGTGGTACTCGGTGAGACCCGGGGTGTAGCGGGAGGTGTAGTCGAAGACACCGGACTCCGGGGAGATCTCCACGGCCGGCAGCGCCTCGGGCCCCCGGCCCAGGTCGATCACGGAGAGGGCCAACTCCACGCCCTCGACGAACCGCTCCACCAGCACGGTGTCCCCGTAGGCGAAGCAGCTCACCATGGCGGCGGGGAGGTCCTCGACGCGGGTGACCTTCTGCGCCCCCAGGGCCGACCCGCCCGAGGCGGGCTTGACCATCAGCGGCAGGCCCAGGCGGGCGACGATGAGGTCCAGGACCGCGCCGGCACCGAGCTCCCGGAAGGTGCTGTGCGGCAGCGCCACCCAGTCCGGCGTCGTCAGGCCCGCGGACCGGACGACGGACTTGGCGGCGGGCTTGTCCCACGCCAGCCGGCACGCCGCGGCCGGGGAGCCGACGTAGGGCACGCCGGCCAGGTCGAGGACCGCGCGCAGCGCGCCGTCCTCCCCGGTGGCCCCGTGCAGCGCGATGAAGACGGCGTCGGCCGGTGCGGCGGCCAGGCCGGGCAGCAGCTCGGCGTCGGCGTCGCGCAGCTCGGCGTCCACCCCGGCGCGGGTCAGCTCCTCCCAGACCTGCGTGCCCGAGGACAGGCTGACCTCGCGCTCGAAGGCCAGCCCGCCCGCCAGGACGACCGCGCGCAGCGGGTGGCGGGACTCCATGGGCTCCGCGGCGGGGGCGGCAGCCGGCTCGCTCATGCGCGTCCGTCCTCGTAGGTGTCGCTGTTGGCGGGGCCGACCACGTTCTCGGCCGTGTGGTTGGGGCGGGCGACGGCGCGGAACGAGCCGGTGTCCACCGCGCCGAAGGTGGAGTGCAGGTCCAGCTCGGCCTCGATGACCCGGGCCAGCCGGCGCACGCCCTCCCGGATCTGGTCCGGCTCGGGGTAGCAGTACGACAGCCGCATGTACTCCTTGCCCGCGCCGTCGGCGTAGAAGCCGATGCCGGGCACGTAGGCGACGTGCGCGTTGACCGCGCGCGGCTGCATGAGCTTGGCGTCCAGGCCGTGCGGCAGCTTCAGCCACACGTAGAAGCCGCCGTCGGGCCGGGTCCAGGTGGTGCCGGCGGGCATCAGCTGCTCGAGGGACTCCAGCGTGGCGTCCCGCCGCTCCCGGTAGAGCTCGACGAAGTGCTTGATCTGCTCGCGCCAGGGCTGGGTGTCCAGGTACCGGGCGACGGCGTACTGGGTGAGCGAGGGTGGGCAGAGCACCTGCGCCTCGGTGGCCAGCACCAGCTTCTCCCGGACGGCCAGCGGCGCGAGCACCCAGCCGACCCGCAGGCCCGGGGAGAAGGTCTTGGAGAACGAGCCGAGGTAGACCACGCGGCGGCTGTCGCGGGCGCGCAGGGCGCGCATCGGGTCGCGGTCGAAGCCGAGCAGCCCGTAGGGGTTGTCCTCGACGACGAGCAGGTCGTAGCGCTCGGCGATCTCCATGACCGCCTCGCGGCGGGGCTCGGAGAGGGTCACGCCGGCCGGGTTGTGGTAGTTCGGCACGGTGTAGAGGAACTTCACGCGGTCGCCGTTGGCCCGGCACTCGATGAGCGCCTGCTCCAGCGCCTCGGGGATCAGCCCGTCGTCGTCCATCGGGACGTGCCGGACCCGCGCCTCGGCGGCCTGGAAGACCCCCAGCGCGCCGACGTAGGACGGCCCCTCGGCGAGGACGACGTCACCGGGGTCGCAGAACACCCGGGTGACCAGGTCCAGCCCCTGCTGGGACCCCACCGTGACCACGACCTCGCTGGGCGAGGCGTCGGTGATGCCCTCCAGCGCCATGACGTCGCAGATCCGCTCGCGCAGCCGCGGGTCGCCCTGGCCGGAGCCGTACTGCAGCGTCTGCGCGCCCATGCCCGAGACCAGCTCGCCGATCATCGAGCCGACCGCGTCCAGCGGCAGGGCGGTGACCGCCGGCATGCCGCCGGCGAGCGACACGACCTCGGGCCGGCTGACGACGGAGAACAGCGCACGGATCTCGGAGGTCTTCATCCCGTGCGTGCGTGCTGCGTACCGGTCCGCCAGCGGGTCCAGCCGCGGGTGGCGCGGCGCCGGGTGGGGGTTCACACCGGGGCCCGGGGGCGTGCCGGGCGGGAGGGAGGCCACCTGTCGAGTGTAGGGAGCCGCTCCGCCCGGCCCGCCGGGGACACGGCGACTGTGACGGAAGGGTCCGCTGAGGAGCCCCTCAGACCCGGGCGGGCAGGACGAACGTGCCGGTGGGCGGGTCGGCCTCGGCAGGCAGGAACAGCCGCTGGACGGCGGCCACCACGGCGCTGGCGACCGTGCTGCGCAGCCGGGCGTCGAGCAGCAGCAGCCGGTCGACCGGGTGGGAGAGGTAGCCGCAGTCGATCCGTACCGCGGGCATCTTGGTCATCCGCAGCAGGTCCCAGGTCTTGGGGTGCGACCCCAGGTCCAGCATGCCGGTGCGCGCGACGATCTCCCGGCGGGCCAGGTTGGCGAACTGCTCGCCGACGGTGGACGACGCCCCCGAGCCGGTGCCGTAGTGGTAGCTGGCCACCCCGCGGGCGTGCTCGGAGGAGTACGCGTCCAGGTGCAGGGACAGGAACAAGTCGGCCCGGGCGTCGTTGGCGAACCGGGTCCGCTCGGCCGCGGTGGGGTTCTGCTCGCGGCCACGGGTCAGGTACACCGTGGCGCCGGCGGCGGCCAGCTGGCCCTCGATCCGCGAGGCGAGGTCGAGCACCAGGTCGGCCTCGGTCGTCTCGCCCGAGGTGACGCCGGGGTCGGACCCGCCGTGGCCGGGGTCGATGACGATCCGCCGGCCGATCAGGTGGGGGCCGCTCTCCACGAAGCTCGCGCTCTGCCGCAGCAGCTGCGGCCGGCCGCCGGTGACCTTGCGGCCCAGCTGGCGCAGCGCCCGCAGCGTGGCCGGTCCGCAGGTGCCGTCGGCGGTGAGGCCGTAGTCCCGCTGGAAGGCACGCAGCCCCGCCTCGGTCTCGGCGCCGAAGACGCCGTCCACCGGGCCGGCGTCGTAGCCGAGCTCGTGCAGCCGGTCCTGCAGGTTGGTGACGTCGTCCCCGCGGATCGGCCGCTCCGGGTCGTGGTGCAGCAGCCGGTCGCCCAGGGACCAGCGGGCCTCGGACAGCGCGCGGTAGGTCTCCTCCCCCACGCGGCCGTCCACGGTGAGCCCGCGGACCTGCTGGAAGTGCCGGACGGCGAGCTCGGTGGAGGGGTCGTACACCGCCTGCTCCAGCGGTTCCTCCTCGGCGGCACCGTTCGCGGCGGGCAGCAGCCCCAGCGTGCGCAGGGCGGCGTGCACGTCGGCCACGGCGGGGCCGCGGTCCCCCGGCCCCAGTGGGTGCATGCGGCTGTCGGTTCCCATCGTGCGTCGATTGTCGTCCCCGTGCGCCGTCCCGGCCCAGCGGGGGCGCAGCGCGGCTCCGCGGACGACCCCGGGACGCCCCAGGGCCTCCCCGGCACGCGGCCGGGGAGGCCCTGGATCAGATCGTGCGGCCCCGCCCCGGAGGACGGGGTGTCCCTCAGATGTAGTCGGCGAGGTCGGAGAGGATCGCGCCCTTCGGCTTGGCCCCGATGATGCTCTTCACCGGCTTGCCGCCCTGGAAGACCGTCATCGTCGGGATCGACATGACCTGGTAGTCACGCGCGATCTGCGGGTTCTCGTCGATGTTGAGCTTCGCGATCGTCAGCTTGTCGCCGTGCTCGGCGGCGATCTCCTCGAGGACCGGAGCGACCATCTTGCACGGGCCGCACCACTCCGCCCAGAAGTCGACGAGCACGGGCTTGTCGCTGCCCAGCACGTCGTCGGCGAAGGTGGCGTCGGTGACCGTCACGGTGTTGCCTGCCATGGTCGTTCTCCTCGTGGTTCGAGTGGCTCGAGTGCTGCCGGGTGCAACCGGCGCGGTCGTGCATCTATGCCCGGGTCAGGGCGCCCCGGTGCGCGGGGGAGGGATGTGCTTCGTCAGCGCTCGTGGAACCTCTCGGCCAGGTAGCGCTCGGCGTCGATGGCCGCCGAGGCGCCGGTGCCGGCCGAGGTGATGGCCTGGCGGTAGATGTGGTCCACCACGTCACCGCAGGCGAAGACGCCGTCGATGTTGGTCTTGGTGGTCGGGTGCTCGACCTGGATGTAGCCCTCGTCGTCCAGCTTCAGCTGACCGGCGAACAGCTCGCTGCGCGGGTCGTGGCCGATGGCGACGAACACGCCGGTGACGGGCACCTCCTCGGAGGCACCGGTCTCGACGTCGGTGAGCCGGACGCCGGAGACGGTGTCCTCGCCGAGCACGTCGCTGACCGTCTTGCCCAGCTGCCAGCGGATCTTCTCGTTGTCCTGCGCGCGCTGCTGCATGATCTTCGAGGCGCGCAGCTCCTGCCGGCGGTGCACGACGGTCACGGTCTTGGCGAAGCGGGTGAGGAAGGTGGCCTCCTCCATCGCGGAGTCACCGCCACCGACGACGATGATGTCCTGGTCGCGGAAGAAGAAGCCGTCGCAGGTCGCGCAGGCGGAGACACCGCGGCCGAGCAGCCGGGCCTCGTTGTCCAGGCCCAGGTACCGGTACTTGGAGCCGGTCGCGACGATGACCGCGTGGGCGCGGTGCACCTCGTCGCCGACCTTGACGATCTTGGGCTCGGCGGTGAGGTCGACCTCGGTGACGTCGCGGGCGACCAGCTCGGCACCGAAGCGCTCGGCCTGGGTGCGCATGTCGTCCATGAGCTGCGGGCCCTGGATGCCCTCGGCGAAGCCGGGGAAGTTCTCCACCTCGGTGGTGGTCATCAGCGCGCCGCCGAACTGGGAGCCCTCGAACACCAGCGGGTGGAGGTTCGCGCGGGCGGCGTAGATGGCGGCGGTGTACCCCGCCGGCCCCGACCCGATGATGATCAGGTCGCGGACGCCGTCGTGCTCTGCCGGCGGGATCGCGGAGTTCCCCTCGGTGGTCACGGCGGGTCCAGGGGTCGGGTGGTCTGTGGTCACGGGCGGCACAACGAGGATGGTAGGGGCCGCATTCCCCCGTCAGCGGGCCCGCGCTCCCCCGGACGGAGGGTGTCGCTCACCCTGCGGCGCGCAGCTCCACCTCGGCGACGTCGGCCGAGAAACCGTCCCCCGAGGACACCAGCCCGGTGATCCACACCAGCACGTACCGCGAGGTCACCGGGGCGTCGAAGGCGAGGTCGGTGCTCTCCTCCAGCTCGCCGGAGGCCTGCACCGGGAAGTCGTCGAGCGCACCGTCGGGCGAGCCGCCGGTGCGGACCTCGACGGCGGCACCGGGCGTGTTGGTGGTGAGCGTGACCCCCGCCAGGGCCTGCTCCGAGCCGAGGTCGTAGACGACGCCGACGCCGTCCTTGAGGTTGCCGAAGGCGGCCGAGCCCCGGTACTCCAGGGTCGACCAGGCGGTGGCCGGGTCGCCGTCGTAGGAGAGCGGGACGTCGGCGGAGTTCTCCGGCTCGCCGTCCCCGAACGGGTCGAACACCGTCGCGGTCGTGATGGTGGCGGCCGTGGTGTCCTCGGCCGGGGTGTCCTCCGCGGCCGGGGCGGTGCCGGCCGAGGAGGGCGCCGACGGGCTGTCGGTCCCGCCCACGGAGCCCGCGACCGACAGCACGCTGGAGCCGAACCACCAGGCGAGCGCGACCACGACGGCGAGGGTGACCACCACCAGGCCGCCGACCAGCAGCCGACGGCGCCCGGGCCGCGGCTCGTCGTCGGCCAGGGCCTCGTCCGTGGGCTCGTCGTAGTCGTCGTCGTCCACCCCGAACCCGCCCGACAGCGGGAGCAGGTCCTCGTCGGCGTCGTCGGCGGGAGGACCGGGCACCGGCGGGCGGCCCGAGGCGTCCAGGCGGCGGGCGCCGGAGCGCGAGGCGTCCATCGTCGGCGCCGGGTCGACCGCGACGTCGTCCTCGTCCCGGCGCTCGCGCAGGCGGCGCAGCCAGCCGCTGTCGGTCTCGTCGGGACCGCGCAGCGGCTCCGACGGGTGCGTGCCGCGCGGCCGCTCGGCCAGCAGCGAGGCCATCGCCGCGACGCTGGACAGGCCGGCGCCGGGCTCGGTGGACCGGGCGCGGCGGACCAGCGCGGCGAGGTCGGGGGCCATCGCGGGTGTCCGGCCGGGGACGACGGTGTCGCCGGAGCGGCGTCCGGTGAGGCAGTACTCCAGCAGCTCGCCGAGCGCGGTGATGTCGCCCTGCATCGTGCCGCTGGCGGCGGGGACCGCCCGCAGGCCGACCAGGCCGTTGGGCCGCAGGACGACGGTGTCCGGGGTGATCCCGCCGACGGCGAGCCCGACACGGTGGGCCTCGGCGACCCCCTCGGCCAGCCGCCGCAGCACGGTGCGGACCTCGCGGTCGGGCATCGGGCCCTCGGCGAGGCGCTCGCCGAGGGTCTGTCCCTCGATCCACTCGTTGACGACGTAGGCGGCGCTGTCGTTGCCCGACCCGCTGCCCTCCGCGGCGTCGTAGACCATCGCCAGCGCGGGGGTCGCCAGGCCGCCCGCGGTGAGCGCGCGGGTGATCCACTCGCGGGCCGCCTGGCCGCCGGGGGCGTGCACCCGGATGGCGACGTCCCGGTTGAGGATGCGGTCCTTGGCGCGCCAGCAGCGGATGACGCCGGTGGCGGTGCTCTCGGGGGCGCCGACCTCGTCGAGGGGGCGGTAGCGGTCGGGGAGGCCGGTGGCCGTGGACGTCATCGACGCGGCCGACCCCCTGTTCGCTCCGGGCCGGGAGCGCGGCTGCCCCGGCGGTGGCGCCGCCGCGCTGCTCACCCGCGCCCCAGCCGGGCCCTGACGGCGGCCAGGGGCTCACGGGTCTCCGGGACTCGAGCGAGCACGATCCCTACCAGAGCCGCGACGCCGATCACCACGGTACCGATCAGCAGGGTGCCGAGCGAGCCCCCGACCGACGTCCCCAGAGCGTCGTCGGTCACGCGGACGACGACCCACCCGACCAGCGCCGCCACCGCCGACGCGGCGGCGACCCGCAGGACCGTCCCCAGCGTGCCGGCAGCGCCCAGCCCGCCCAGCCGCCGGCTCAGCGCGACGTGCCCGAGCACCCAGCCGGCCACGTAGGTGACGCTGGTGACCAGCATCAGCCCGGCCACCACGTGCTCCGGGTCGACGACGACCGGGACCAGCAGCAGGAGCGGCACCCGGACGGCGACCATCCCGAGCTGGAGCAGCGTCGGCGTCCGCGCGTCCTTCATCGCGTAGAACACCCGCAGCTGCAGCAGGGTCACCGCCATCGGCAGCAGCCCGAACGCGCCGACGGCGAGGGCCACGCCGATGGCCCGCGCGTCCTCGACGCTGGTGTTGCCGCGGGCGAAGGCGACGGTGGCCAGGGCCGGGCCGAGCACGGTCAGCGCCGCGGCCACCGGCAGCAGGCCGAGCGCCGAGAGGCGGGTGCCCAGGGAGAGGTCCTGCACCACGCCCGGGACGTCGGAGCGGGCGGCCGCCCGGCTCATCCGGGGCAGGAGCGCGGTGAGCAGGGCGACACCGATGATCCCGTAGGGCATCTGGAACAGCAGGCTGGCGATCGCGAAGGCGCTCGAGCCCAGGCCGTCCTCGCGGCCGGCCTCGTTGGCGACCCGGGTGGCGACGACGACTCCGATCTGGCTGATCGCCACGTAACCGATCACCCACAGCCCCAGACCGCCCACCTCGCGCAGGCCGGTCTGCCGCAGGTTCCACCGGGGACGCAGCGGGACGCCGGCCCGGCGCAGCAGCGGCAGCAGGACGAGTGCCTGCAGCGCGATGCCGAGCGTCGTGCCGACGCCGAGCAGCCAGACCTGGCCGTCGGTGATGGTGACCGGGGTGAGCTCGCCCGGCCCGCTCCCGGCGACGAACAGCAGGCCGGTGGCGATCACGACCACGTTGTTGAGCACCGGCGCCCAGGCCGGCGGCCCGAACACCCCGCGGGCGTTGAGGATGGCCTGGGCGAGCGCCCCCAGCCCGTAGAAGACGATCTCCAGCAGCAGGATCCGCGCCAGCCAGTTGGCCAGCCGCACCTGCTCGGGGTCGCCGTGGATCCCGTAGAGCGAGGTCAGCAGCGGAGCGGCCGCGATGGCCACCGCCGTCACCCCGAGCAGGCCGACCAGCGCGACGGTGGACAGCCGCTGCGCGTAGCGGACGCCGCCGTCGGCGTCGCGCTCCTGGGCGTGCACGAGCAGCGGCACGACCACCGAGGTCAGGACCCCGCCGAGCAGCAGCTCGTAGACGATGTTGGGCAGCGTGTTGGCGGTGTTGTAGGCGTCGTTGACCAGGCCCACGCCCAGCGCCGCGGCCAGGACCATGGTGCGCAGCAGGCCGGTCACCCGGGAGACCAGCGTCGCGACCGCCATCGTGCCCGCGGCGCGCAGGATGCCGCGGCTGGCACCCGGCGCGCCCTCGCGGGCCTCGACCTCCTCGTCGGTCTCGTCGACCCGGCGGGGCACCGCCGGCAGCACCGGGATGAGCTGGGTGTCGTCGGGACCGGGGACGAAGCGGGCTCGGGGCCGCGGCGGCGGGACCGGCGGCAGCGGCCGCGACCGCCCCGGGGGTGGCACGGTCGGCCGCGACGCGGCGGGCCGGGCCTGCTCCGGTGCGCGCGCCCCGTCGGCCGGCACCGCCCGGGGCACCTGCGGGTAGGGCGGCGGGGGCAGCGGCAGTGCGGGCGTGGCCGGGCCGGGCGCGGGCGCGGGCGGCGGGCCGGCGGCCGGTGGTGCGGCGGCCGACGAGGCGGGAGCCGGTGGTGCGGCGGCCGGAGTCCCGGCGGCCGGCGGGGTCCCCGGGCCGCGGGTGGTCCCCTGATCGCGCGGGGCCTCTCGGTCGCGGGTGGCCGCCCTCCCGTCTCGGGTCGTCTCCCGGTCGGCGGGAACGCGGTCGGCGGGGACGCGGTCGGCGGGGACGCGGTCGGCGGGGACGCGGTCGGGCGGGGGGACCGGCGGCAGGGGGATCCGGCGCTGCTGCTCGCCGACGGGGCGGTCGGCGCTCACACCGGGCTCCGCGTCGGCGGGAGCGGCACGGGGGCAGCGGCGTCCTGCGGCGTCTCGCGGCGGCGGCGCAGCACGAACAGCACCAGGCGGCGCAGGAACAGCAGCCCCAGCAGGGCGGCCGCGCCGATGGTGATCAGCAGTGAGATCGACCCGTAGGCGGTGCTCTTGACCTGCAGCTCCACCGGCTCACCGAGCGGCCCGCCGTCCGGCGTGGTGAGCGTGGCGACGACGCCGAAGCGGCCGGACTGGCGCACCTCGGCGGGCACCTGCAGCGTCGTCCGCTGCGCGGGGGCGAGCACCTGCGTGCCGACGTCACCCACGATCAGGGCGCTGCCGCGGGTCTGCACCTGCAGCTGCACCCGCACGGCGAAGGGCAGGTCGTTGCGCACGGTGAGCACCAGCGGGGCGTCGCTGGAGGCCAGGCTGTAGGTGCCGTCGGCCGGGGAGAGCAGGGTGACCTGCCCGCGCAGCCCGGACAGGGTGGAGCGCAGGTCTGTGGCGGCCGCGCCGAAGGCCTCGGGGTCGTCCCGCCACGCCGCGGAGGTGGTCCGCGACACGGCGGCGTCGTAGGGGGCCATCGCCGCGCCGACGTCCGCGACGACGGCGCCGGCCAGGTCGTCGCGGATGTCCATCGCGGCGGCGACCTCGGCCAGACCCGCGGCGGCCAGGCCGCCCGGCTCGGCCGGCGGGACCAGCTCACCGGTCGCCGCGACCGGCCCGTCGTCCAGCTGGGACACCGTCGCCGGGCGCAGCCACGGCAGCTGCGCCGCGGTGGCGATGATCGAGCTCATGCCCGCCGGGTCGACGTCGACCTCGCGCGGCGGCGCGACCAGCACGGTCTGGCCGGCGCCCGGGTCCCCGCCGGTGCGCAGCCCCAGCAGGGCCAGCTCGGCGAGGTAGCGCTGCTCGGCGACGCGGGTGCCCCCGGGTGAGCTCGCGGCCGCGCCGACCAGCCCGCTGAGCCCGCTGTCGGCGACCAGCGCGTCGACCGCGCCGTCCTCGGCCGGCACCGTCGTCCGGGCCGCCGCGCCGGCGCCGTCCAGGCCGAGCGCCGCGGACCCCTGCGACAGTCCGCTGGGCGAGAGCACCACCTCGCCGACGCCCCCGGCGCGGAGGGTGGCGAGGGTGTCGGCACGCAGGGAGCCTCCGACCGCCCAGGCCAGGTCGGTGCGGGGCTCGACCCCCAGCGCCTCGCGGAGCACCTCCGCGCCGGCGCCGGTGGTGGCGTCCTCGTCCTCCTCCGCCGCGGGGCCGGTGGCCTCGGTGGTCTCCGCCGCGGGCGTGGGGGCGTCGGGGTCGTCCCGGGCGGTGCCGTCCGGCGTCCCGGGGAGGCTGCGGGTGACGACGTCGCCCAGCCCGGCCGCGGTGAGCGCGTCGGCGTCGACGTCGCCGTAGGGCAGCGCCACCACCGGGTGGTCGGCGGCGACCGCCCGCAGCCGGTCGAGGAACGCCGCGGCGTCCTCCGTGCCCTCCCCGGCGTCGTCCTGACCGGCCACGTCGTAGGGGCCGTCGGCCATCAGCTCGAGCTCCTCGACCAGGGCGGGGTCCACGGCGAGGGTCACCCGCACCACCGGTGCCGGTGCGCTCCCCTCCGCGGCCGCGGACTCGGGCAGGCGCTCGACGGCCGCCAGCGCCCGGTCCAGCCGGCCTCCGGAGGCCACCTCCTCGGCCAGGCCGTCGTCGGTGAACCGGCCGGCGGCGTCGCGGTGGGTGCGCTCCACCAGGGGCCACAGCCACGCGACGCCGACCGGGGCCGCCGGCTGCGCCGGGGGCTGCACGAGGAACGTCGACACCTCACCCACGCGCCGGCGCTCCCCGTCGGCGGTCGCGCCGTTGAGGTTGAGCAGCACCGGGTAGACGCCGTCCCGGTCGATCCGCAGCTCGCCGGTGTTCGTGGTGAGGGCGAACGACAGCGACTCCCCGGGCTCGAGCTCCCCCGGCACCTCCTGGAAGGGCGTGGCGACGGCGACCGCCGGGTCGCTCCCGGTGTCGGCGGCCTGCAGCCCGGCGCGGGTGGCGAGCAGTTCCCCGCGCTGCAGCCGGACGTCGAGGTCGGTCAGCGTCTCGGTGCCGGTGTTGGTGAGCGTCCCGGCGATGGTGACCGTCGCGCCGGCCACCAGGGTGCGCGGCTCGAGGCGGGTGACGTCGACCTGCACCGGGCGGGCGGGGTCGCTGACGTCGTCCTCGGCCGCCGGCTCCGGCTCGCTCGGGGCGGCTGCGGCGGTCGGGGCGGCGAGCCCGAGCAGCGGTGCGGTGAGCAGCGTGGCGAGGGTGGCGCACACCGTCGTCCGGCGGGCGCGGCCTCTCGCGCGACCGCGGGCGCCGGACCGGCCGCCGGCGCTCCCGGCAGCCGTCCGGGTCACGACAGCTCCCCGCCGGCGCCCGTCGATCCGGGAGCGTGGCCCGTGCGGGTGGCCTCCCAGCCGGTCACGCGCTGTCGGCGAGGAGCGCGGGTGCCCGTTCCACCAGGGCCCGCTCGTCGGCGTAGGCGAGCCGCTCGCTCAGCTCGTCGAGAGGCACCCAGGCGACCTCCGTCACCTCGATGTCGGCGTCGGACAGGGCGCCACCGATGGCGCGGAGCAGGAAGTGGTGGACGGTCTTGTGCACGCGGCGGCCGTCGGCGACGAACCAGAAGTCGATGATCCCCAGCGGGGCGACGACCTCACCGATGATGCCGGTCTCCTCGGCGACCTCCCGGACGGCGGTGTCCTCCGGGGTCTCGCCCTCCTCGATGTGCCCCTTGGGCAGGGACCAGAGCAGCCGGCCGCGGCGGTCGGTGCGCCCGATGAGGGCGGCACGCGGCCCCGTGATGGGGTCGTCGGCCACCACCAGGCCCCCGGCGGAGGTCTCGTCCACCCGCCGCAACCGGCGGCCGGGGCGCCCTCGCCCGCCCGTCCCAGCCATGTCAGGAGGGTAGCGCGCGCCGGGCGACGACTCAGGGAGCATCGCAGCGGGGAGCGAGCGACCGCCGCGGCGCCGCAGGGTCCGCAGCGGGGTCCTCCCCCGGTGCGTGGAGCCCGACCGGTGCCGGTCGGGCGCGCCACTACGCTGGATCGTCGTGTCCGGTCAGCCCGCGAGTCCTGGTGACGATGCCGTTCCCCCCGCCGTGCAGGAGACGGTGCGTGCGCTCGTCGACGTCTCGCCCGTCCTGACCCGGCTCGGGCAGCGGTTCACCGACGCCGGGTTCGAGATCCACCTCGTCGGTGGCTCGGTGCGCGACGCGCTGCTGGCGGCCGGGTCGGGCGCTGCGCGGGTGCCCGGCGACCTGGACCTCACCACCGATGCCCGGCCGGTCGAGGTGCTGCGGCTCCTCCGCGGGTTCGCCAGTTCCACGTGGAACACCGGCATCGCCTTCGGCACCGTCGGGGCCGAGGTGGACGGCGTCCGGCTGGAGATCACGACCTTCCGCGCCGACCGCTACGACCGGGAGTCGCGCAACCCCGAGGTGGCCTGGGGGGACTCGCTCGTCGACGACCTGTCCCGGCGCGACTTCACCGTCAACGCGATGGCGGTCTCGCTCGGTCCCGACCGCACCGTCACCGACCCCCACGGGGGGCTCGGCGACCTGCTGGCGAAGCGGTTGCGGACCCCCGGGGCGGCCGCCGACTCCTTCGCCGACGACCCGCTGCGGATGCTGCGCGCGGTGCGCTTCGTCGCCCAGCTGGAGCTGACGCCGTCCGAGGACGTGGTCGAGGCGATGACCGCGATGTCCGGCGAGCTGGCCCGGATCACGCCGGAGCGGGTGCAGGTGGAGCTGTCCAAGACCCTGCTGCAGGACCGTCCCCGCCCGGCGCTGGAGCTGTTCGTGTCGACCGGGCTGGCCGACGTCGTCCTGCCCGAGCTGCCCGCGCTGCGGATGGAGATCGACGAGCACCACCAGCACAAGGACGTCTACACCCACTCGCTCACCGTGCTCGACCAGGCGATCGCGCTGGAGAAGGCCGATCCGGACGCCGAGTCGCCCGACCTCGTGCTGCGGCTGGCGGCGTTGCTCCACGACGTCGGCAAGCCGGCCACCCGGCGGCACGAGCCGCGCGGGCGGGTCTCCTTCCACCACCACGAGGTGGTCGGCGCGAAGCTGGTGCGCAAGCGGCTGACCGCGCTGCGCTACCCGAAGGACGTCGTGGAGGCGGTCGCCCGGCTGACCTTCCTGCACCTGCGGTTCCACGGCTACGGCCGCGGCGAGTGGACCGACTCCGCCGTCCGCCGGTACGTCACCGACGCAGGCGACCTGCTGCCGCGGTTGCACAAGCTGGTGCGCTCCGACAGCACGACCCGCAACAAGCGCCGGGCGGCGGCGCTGTCGGCCACGTACGACTCGCTGGAGCGGCGGATCGCCGAGCTCTCGGCGGCGGAGGACCTCGCCCGCGTGCGCCCCGACCTCGACGGGAACGCGATCATGGCGATCCTGGGCATCCCGCCGGGCCGGGAGGTCGGCGAGGCGTGGACGTTCCTCAAGGACCTGCGGCTGGAGCGCGGCCCCCTGGATCCGGAGGAGGCCGAGGCCGAGCTCCGCGCCTGGTGGGCCGCCCGGGGTGGAGGGGACAGCGGAGTGTGAGGGTGCAGGAGTCCTCGCTCGTGGCACTCCGCGACCCGCTGCGCTCCGCTAGCGCGACGAGGCGCGAGCGTGGGCCACGGCGGTGAGCACGTAGGCGGCGCCCACGCCCAGCACCAGCGGGACGGAGACCCCCGACGCGGGCAGCAGGAACGCCGCGACCAGCAGCGCCACCACGTAGCTGACGTTGACCAGCATGTCGTAGACGGAGAACACCCGGCCGCGGACGTCGTCGGCCACCGTCTCCTGCAGCGTGCTGTCCACGCAGATCTTCACCGCCTGGCCGCCGAAGCCGAGCGCGAAGCCGGCCAGCGCCACCGTCGGCGCCAGGAACGGCAGGCCGAGGGCCACCATCACCGGCCCGAGGACGGCGAGCACCAGGGTGACCCAGCGCGCCCGGCCCAGGCGCCGCACGGCCGGCGGGGTCACCACGGCCGCCAGCAGGGTGCCGACCGCCCCGGCCGCGACCACCACGCCGAGGCCCGCCAGCCCGCCCGGAACCGGTCCCCACGGGGCGAGCGTGTTGCGGAACAGCAGCAGCGTCATCAGCGTGACCAGCCCGAAGCAGAGCCGGTGCACGGTGATGACCGCCAGCGCGGTGGCGGCCGGCCGGATCGACCAGGCGTACCGCGCGCCGGCGAGCATCCCGGCGCCGACCGCGCGCAGGGACGACCGGGACCCCGCGTCCGGGCCGAGCGAGCCCCGCCCGAGGCCCGCCACCGCCAGCGCCGAGAGCAGGTACGGGAGGGCCGCGCCCGCCGTCATGACCGCGTAGGCGCCGTCCCCGGCGGTCCCCAGCGGCAGCAGGGCGACCGCGACCGCCCCGCCGACGACCGTGGCCACCGAGCCGGCCGTCGTCGACACCGCGTTGGCCGGCACCAGGGACGGCGGGTCGGTGGTGTGCGGCAGCGCCGCGGACAGCGCGGCGAGGACGAACCGGTTGGCCGAGAACACCGCCAGCCCGGTCAGGAGGTACGGCGCCCCGGCGACCCCGCCCCACACCAGAGCCGCGAGGAGGGCGACCAGGCCGGCCCGCAGGAGGCCGCACCCCAGCAGCACCTGCCGGCGGCTCCACCGGTCCAGCAGGACGCCGGCGAACGGGCCGACGAGGGAGTAGGGCAGCAGCAGGACGGCGAACCCCGCGGCGACGTCGAGCGGGTCGGCCGCGCGCTGCGGGTTGAACAGCACCGTGCCGGCGAGGGCGGCCTGGAGCACGCCGTCCCCCGCCTGCGAGGCGAGCCGCGTGGCGAGGAGCCGGCGGAAGTCGGGCCGCACCAGGAGGGAGCGGACGGTGGCCGCCTGCCGCACGCCGTCACCCTACGGTGGCCGTCCCCTGCCTCTGGGTGGACGACGGGCCGAAGGTCCCCACCGGGGCGCCCTCGCCCGCCGCGGGCCCGCCGGGTGGGGCACACTGGAACCCGATGACTCCCCCGCCGCCGAACGAACCCGAGCCCGGGCCGCCTGGCCGCCCGGCCACGGGACGTCGGCGTCCGGAAGCGGTGCCCGCCCTGTCGATCGGCAGCCTCGACGACGTCCGTCCCGGCTCGCTGCTCGTCGCGATGCCGCTGCTGACCGACCCGACGTTCGCGGGCACGGTCGTCTTCGTCCTCGACCACAGCGACACCGGCACGCTGGGCGTCGTCCTGGGCAGGCCGAGCCAGGTCGAGATCCGCGACGTGCTGCCCGGCTGGTGCGACCTCGCCGTCGACCCGGGCGTGTTCCACGTGGGCGGTCCGTGCGAGACCGACACCGCGCTGTGCCTGGCGGTGTGCCCGGGCACCGAGCCGGACGCCGACAGCGGCCTGCGCCGGGTCGCCGGCGACGTCCACCTCGTCGACCTCGACGTCGACCCCGACGTGCTCGACCCCCGGGTCCGCGGGCTGCGGGTGTTCGCCGGCTACGCGGGCTGGTCACCGGGCCAACTGGCGGGTGAGATCGCCGAGGGCGCGTGGGCCTGCGTGGCCGGCCGTCCCGACGACGTCCTCAGCCCACTGGCCGGCCCGGAGCTGTGGCGCCGCGTCATGGGGCGCCAGACCGGGCGCCTGGCGGTGCTGTCCACCGCGCCGGCCGACCCGTCGGTCAACTGAAGGTCACGATCCGCCCCACACGGGCAGCGCGGTCGACCCGGATCTGGTAGGAAGAGGACTGGGAGGGGCGGTCTGGGGAAGAGGCCGCCCCTCCCGCACGTCCAGGCCCGGCCCGTCCTCCTCGGGGTTCCTCCCTCACAGCCCGACGGCCGCCGCGACCTCCGGGTGCTCCTCCCCGTCGACGGTCTGGGACTCCTCCGGCGGGGTGATGGTCCGCTCGCCGTGGTCGGACAGGGTCACCGTCACCTCGTGGTCCTGGTCGGGCAGCCGGGTGGCGAACTCCACCAGCAGGTCGCTGGAGCTGTCCACCGCCACCGACCAGCCCGAGTCCGAGGCGTAGACCGCGGTCAGCTCGCCGTCCACCGAGCGCTCGCCCTGCCAGGAGTAGGCCGCGCTGCGGAAGGCACCGGCGTCGTCGGGCTCCTCGGCGGCGAGGTTGAGCACCAGCCGGACCAGGACGTCGGTGAGTGGCGGCTCCTCGCCGGTCGCCAGCGGCCGGGTCACGTAGGAGGCCTCCGGCAGCCCCGCCTCCGCCAGGGACTCCGCCAGCCCGGGGACGTCGCCGAACCACAGCGTCCCGGACGTGAAGAACAGCGTCCGGGCCGCGTCGGGCCGGTCGCCGCCGGAGGTGGTCACCGCCTGCGCGCGGCCCACCTGCCCGGGGAAGTCGACCTCGCCGGTGAGGGTGAGGACGGTGTCCTCGCCGTAGGGGGCGGTCACCACGAAGTCCGCGCCGCCCTGCTCGGCGTTGCGCGCCAGCAGCGCGGCCAGGACGCCGGCCTCCTCGGGGGTCACCGGGTCACCGGTCCGCCGCTCGCCGTCGTCGGTGGAGCAGCCGGTCAGCAGCGCGAGCACCAGCCCCAGGACCGGGACGAGGGGACGGCGGCGCGGCGGCATGCGGCCCAGGGTAGGCAGCGGTGCAGGTCGCGACCGGGTTCCACGCGGGATGCGACAGGGCCCGCCTCCGCATGCGGGAGCGGGCCCTGCCGGCCCCGTCCAGGGGAACGGGGTCCTTCTCCTCAGCGCTCGACGTCGCCCCGGATGAACGCCTCGACGGCGTCGCGGGCCTCGCTGTCGCTGTACTGCACCGGCGGGCTCTTCATGAAGTACGAGGACGCCGAGAGGATCGGTCCGCCGATGCCCCGGTCCTTGGCGATCTTCGCGGCCCGGACGGCGTCGATGATGATGCCGGCGGAGTTCGGGGAGTCCCAGACCTCGAGCTTGTACTCCAGGTTCAGCGGGACGTCGCCGAACGCACGGCCCTCGAGGCGCACGTAGGCCCACTTGCGGTCGCTCAGCCACGGCACGTGGTCCGACGGGCCGATGTGCACGTTGCCCTGGCCCATGTCGCGGTCGACCTGGCTGGTGACGGCCTGGGTCTTGGAGATCTTCTTGGACTCCAGCCGCTCGCGCTCGAGCATGTTCTTGAAGTCCATGTTGCCGCCGACGTTGAGCTGCATCGTGCGGTCCAGCTGCACGCCGCGGTCCTCGAAGAGCTTGGCCAGCACGCGGTGGGTGATGGTGGCGCCCACCTGGCTCTTGATGTCGTCCCCGACGATCGGCACGCCGGCGGCGGTGAACTTGTCCGCCCACTCCTGGGTGCCCGCGATGAACACCGGCAGCGCGTTGACGAAGGCCACGCCGGCGTCCAGCGCGCACTGGGCGTAGAACTCGGCGGCCTGCTGCGAGCCGACCGGCAGGTAGCACACCAGCACGTCGGCCTGCGCCTCGCGCAGCGCGGCGACGACGTCCACCGGCTGCTCGTCGGACTCGTCGATCGTCTCGCGGTAGTACTTGCCGAGGCCGTCGAGGGTCGTGCCCCGCTGCACCGGCACGCCCAGCGGCGGGACGTCGCAGATCTTGATGGTGTTGTTCTCGCTGGCGACGATGGCCTCGGACAGGTCGCGACCGACCTTCTTGGCGTCGACGTCGAACGCCGCGACGAACTCCACGTCGGACACGTGGTACTCGCCGAAGCGCACGTGCATCAGGCCCGGCACCGACGTGGTCTCGTCGGCGTCCCGGTAGTAGTGCACGCCCTGCACCAGCGAGGCGGCGCAGTTGCCGACGCCGACGATGGCGACCTTGACAGATCCCATGGAGATCTCCTTGTTCTCGGACCGGTGTGCGGTCGTGGCTTCGGACCGCGGGCGGTCCTGTCGGGGAACGGGGGCCGGGGGGTTCCCCGTGGGGGTCATCCGGAGTGGGGCGGCACCGGCCCGGCGGGCGGGCCGACGTCCCCGTTCTCGACGCCGTCGGTTCGACGCCGTTCGCTGTCGGTGCGCTCCTTGTCGATCAGCTCCGCGAGCCAGCGGACCTCCCGGTCCACCGACTCCAGGCCGTGGCGCTGGAGCTCGAGCGTGTAGTGGTCGAGGCGTTCGCGGGTCCGGCTGAGCGAGGCCCGCAACCCCTCCCGCTGCCGCTCCACCGTGCGGCGGCGGCCCTCGAGGATCCGCAGCCGCACGTCCGCGGCGGTGTGTCGGAAGAACGCCAGGCGGACGCCGAAGAGCCCGCCGTCGTCGTACGCCTCCGGGCCGGACTGGCTGACCAGCTCGTGGAAGCGCTCCTTCCCCTCCGCGGTGATCGTGTAGACGACCTTCCCGCGCCGGCCGGTGAGCGGCGGTGCGTCGGCCGGCAGCAGTGCACGGGGCTCCGGGTCCTCGGTGGTGACGTACCCGGCGGCGTGCAGCCGCTTGAGCGCGGGGTACAACGACCCGTACGAGATGCTGCGCAGCCCCCCGAGCACCTGCGCGAGCTGTTTGCGCAGCTCGTAGCCGTGCATGGGGTGTTGGTGCAGCAGGCCCAGGATGGCGAACTCGAGCACGTCGCCTCCCCTTCGCCCCGCGGTTCGATGTATCGGGACGATACATCGACAGGTGAACGCCGTGACAACCGGAGGTGGCGGACCGGCGGGCGCCCGACGCTCGAGCGGGCGGCGGGCGAGGCACCAGCGGGTGTCGGTCAGTGCGCGATCAGACGTCCGCCGTCGTCCCCGGTGCGTACATTGGCGCCGTGCCCGGACGTCGATCCGTCGTGGACTACTCGCTGCAGCGGCGAGCCGTCCTCGCCGACGTGTACGCCGGACGCACGGGGCTCTTCGAGGTCTGCGACGCCAGTCCCTACCTCTCCCGCGCGGCCAAGTACCACGGCGAGGCGACCGAGCACGCCTGCCCCGTGTGCCGCAAGGACCGACTCGTGCTGGTGAGCTACGTCTACGGTGAGCACCTGGGGCCGACGGCGGGCCAGGCCAAGACACAGGCCGAGCTCGCCCGCATGGACGCCGCGCAGGAGGAGTTCACCGTCTACGCCGTCCAGGTGTGCCGCAGCTGCGGCTGGAACCACCTGGACTGCTCGTACCTCCTCGGCGCCGAGCCCGAGCCGGGGCGCACGCCGCGCCGCACGCGACGGCGGGCCGCGACGGAGTAGTCGCACCGCCGGGGAACAAACGCGCCCCGGTGGACCCTTCCGTACCACAGGACCGCTGTGGGACGGCGATGTCGCGGGTCCTCCCCCGTTCTCACAGCTGAAGACGACACCCTGGGTGTGGGACGCCTGTGTCCCGTGTCCACCAACGAGTCAGAGAGGGGCCCCTTCGTGCCTCCCCACGACGAGACCTCCCCGGTCGGGCCGCCCGGCGGCTCGGACCGCCGGCCGCCGCCCGGCCGCACCGGTGGCGGCAGCGCCAGCCGGCGTCCGCCGGCCGGCCACGGAGGCCGGACGACGGCGTCACGCAGCGGTGCCCCCGCCACCCGCGGCACGCGGCCCGCCGCCAAGGGCTCTGTTGCCAGGGGCTCTGCTGCCAAGGGCAAGGCGGCGCGGACGGCCAAGCAGAAGCGCCGCCGCCGGCTGAAGATCGCCGGCGCGACCCTCGCCGGTCTGCTGGCGCTGCTCTGCGTCTTCGTCGGCGTCGTGTACGCCACCACCGAGGTCCCCGACCCCAGCTCGGTGCAGAACGCGCAGACCACCGTCGTCTACTACGCCGACGGCACCACCGAGATGGCCCGGCTGGGCGTGGACGGCGGCAACCGCACCAACGTCCGCCTCGACCAGGTCTCCAAGCCGGCGCAGGACGCGATCCTCGCTGCGGAGAACCGCAGCTTCTACACCGACCCCGGGATCTCCTTCACCGGCATCGTCCGGGCCGCCTGGAACAACCTCACGGGTGGCTCGACGCAGGGCGGGTCGACGATCACCCAGCAGTACGTCAAGAACGCCTTCCTGACGCAGGACCAGACGTTCAGCCGCAAGTTCCAGGAGCTCTTCCTCGCCATCAAGTTGGACAACAACTACGACAAGGAGGAGATCCTCGAGAACTACCTGAACACCATCTACTTCGGGCGCAACGCCTACGGCATCGAGGCCGCCGCGAACACCTACTTCGGGGTGCCCGCCGCCGAGCTCACCCCGCAGCAGGGCGCCGTCCTCGCCGTCCTGATCCGCAGCCCCAGCAACAACGACCCCGCGGTGAACCCGGAAGGCGCGCTGCAGCGCTGGAACCTGGTGCTCGACGCGATGGTCGAGGAGGGCTGGCTGTCCCAGGCCGACCGGGAGGCGTCGGTCTACCCGCCGGTGCTGCCCAAGTCCCCGTCGTCCCTGGGCATCCCGGAGGGCTCCGAGGGGCTGGTCGTCCAGCGCGCCGTGGCCGAGCTGGAGGCCAAGGGCTACACCGAGCAGCAGATCCGCGCCGGTGGCCTGCGGATCACCACGACCGTGGACAAGCGCTACCAGGACGCCGCCATCGCCGCCGTCGACACCGAGATGGCCGGCGAGCCCGAGGGGCTGCGCCAGGCGCTGGTGTCGGTGGACCCGCGCACCGGCGCGGTGCGGGCCTACTTCGGCGGGCGCAACGGCACGGGCACCGACTACGCGCTGGCCCAGCGCCAGCCCGGCTCCTCGATGAAGCCCTACACGCTGGCCACCGCGCTGGAGCAGGGCATCAGCGTCAACTCCCGCCGGGACGGCAGCTCCCCGCAGAAGTTCCCCGACCGGGACGCGCTGGTGCGCAACTCCGGCGGTGCCTCCTGCGGGGCGTGCACCCTCGTCGAGGCCATGACGCGCTCGCTGAACACCACCTTCTACGGGCTGGCCTACGAGGTCGGCCCGGCGAAGGTCCGGGAGACCGCCCTGGCCGCGACCGGGCTGCCCGAGACCTGGCAGAGCGGGACGCTCAAGGACAACACCACGCTGGCCAACGCCGACGGCTTCACCGGGTCGGCGATCGGCATCGGCGAGTACGAGATGCGCCCGATCGACCAGGCGCACGGCTTCGCGACCTTCGCCAACGGCGGTGTCGAGCACGAGCCGTTCTTCGTCTCGCGGGTGACCGACAACGAGGGCACCGTGCTGCTGGACTACAACGGCGACACGGGCGAGCAGGCCATCCCGGCCGACATCGCCAACGACGTCACCTACGCGCTCAAGGGCGTGGCCTCCTACTCCAAGCGCGCCCTCGACGGCGGCCGCGAGGTGGCCAGCAAGACCGGTACGCAGGGCCAGGGCGAGGACAACTCCGACGCCTGGATGGTCGGGTACACGCCGTCGATCTCGACCGCGGTCTGGATGGGCAACGACTCCCCCAGCGACCCGATCGTCAACGCCAACGGCGCGATCATCTACGGCTCGGGCCTGCCCGGGGCGATCTGGCAGGAGTACATGAACACCGTCCTGGACGGGACGCCGGAGGAGGACCTGCCCGACCGGGCGATCATCCGCGGTGACACCGGCGTCGGTGTGCCCGAGCCGACCCGGGAGCGCACCACCTCCGCGCCGTCGTCCTCCGCCGCGCCGACCAGGTCGTCCGAGTCGGCCGAGCCGACCGAGACCCAGGACGACGCCGAGGAGAGCGGCGACGGCAACGGGACCGGGAACGGGAGCGAGAACGGCAACGGCAACGGCAACGGGAACGACGACGCCGGGACCGGCACCGGAGGAGGCGACCAGGGGACCGAGGAGGAGGGACCCGGTGGCGACCTGACGACGCCCGAGGACGACGGCGACGTCACCGAGGGCGACACCACTGGGGACACCCAGAACGGTCAACCCGCTGTGCCGGTGCAACCAGCCGCCTGACCCCCTGAGGGCAGACTGACCGGTGTGAGCAGCACACCGACGGGCCCGTCCGACCCGGCATCCCAGCCGGCGGACGGGCCCTCGGCGTCTCCGGGGGTCGGGGTCCGATCGGCGGACGACGGCCGTCCCGACCGCGTCGTCCCCACCTGGAGCGACCCGGTGGCCGTGCAGGCCAGCGAGGCCGTGGGGGGCCCGTGGGGCCGGCACGCGGTCACCGGCCGGGCGCTGTTCTGGACGCCGCTGCGCGTCTGCCTGCTGTTCACCACCGCGGTGCTGGCTCTGGCCTGGGTCAAGCAGGCGCCCTGCTCCGACGGCAACTGGGCCGGCTCGGTCCAGTACACGCACTTCTGCTACTCCGACACCGTCCCGCTGTTCGGCCTGCACGGCCTCGACCGCGGCGAGATCCCCTACCTGGACTCCGCCGTCGAGTACCCGGTCCTGACCGGCGCCCTCATGGCCGCGGCCGCCGGCCTCGGCCGGGCCTACGACGCGCTGGCCGCCGCGGTCGGCGTGCTGCCCGACGTCCCGCCCGTGCAGTCGTACTACGTCGCCACCTGCCTGCTGCTCTCGCTCTGCGCGCTGCTGCTGACCCGCGCCGTCCTCGGGACGTCGGGACGGCGGCCCTGGGACGCGGCGATGGTGGGCCTGTCCCCGCTGCTGTTCGTGCACGCCTTCACCAACTGGGACCTGCTCGCCGTCGCGCTGGCCGGCCTGGGCCTGTGGGCGTGGGCGCGGCGACGGCCGGTGCTGGCCGGGGCGCTGCTGGGGCTGGGCGTCGCGGCCAAGCTCTACCCGCTCGTGCTGCTGGGCGCGCTGTTCCTGCTGTGCCTGCGGGTCGGCCGGCTCGGCACCTGGCTGCGGACGGCGATCGCGGCCGGCGTCGCCTGGCTGCTGGTCGACGTGCCGGTCGCCGTCCTCGCGCCGGAGAACTGGTCGCGGTTCTTCCGGCTCAACAGCGAGCGGCCCGCCGACCCCGACACGCTGTGGAACATCGCGATCACCGTCTCCGGCGGCCGGCTTCTCGGCGGGGTCCCGGCCGAGGGCGAGACCCCGGCGGTGCTCAACGCGGTCGTCGCCGTCGCCCTGCTGGCGCTCGTGGCCGCGGTGGCCTGGCTGACCCTCGCCGCGCCCGTGCGTCCGCGGGTGGCCCAGGTGGCCTTCCTGCTGGTGGCCGGGTTCCTGCTGCTGAACAAGGTGTGGAGCCCGCAGTACTCGCTGTGGTTGCTGCCCCTCGCGGTGCTGGCCCGCCCGCGGTGGCGCTCGCTGCTGCTGTGGCAGGCCACCGAGGCGTTGCTGTGGGTGCCCCGGATGCTCTGGTACCTCGGCACCGGCAACCGCGGCGTCGAGGTGGAGTGGTTCTTCCTCGCGGTAACCGTCCGCGACGTGGCCGTCGTCGTCCTCGTGGCGCTGGTCGTGCGCGACGTCTGGCACCCGGACGAGGACGAGGTCCGGGCCACCTGGCCGGGCGTCGACGACCCCGCCGGAGGCGTGCTCGACCATTCCCCTGACCGGGTGCGCCTGACGGGCGGTCGCCTGCACCGCACTCCCAGTCCGACAGAGGCACCGGGAGCAGTGCACGCGTCCGGAGGTGCCGTGACGTAGGCGGAGTCCCCCGTGCCTGGGGGTCAGCCGGCGAGGGCTGCCCGCAGGGCCTGGATCTCCGCGGCGTGCTCGGCGGCGTCCCCGGGGGTCTCGAGGACGATCGGGCAGTCGGCCGCCCGCGCCACCTCGGCCAGCACCTCGAAGGGGATCTCGCCGGACGTCAGCGGGGCGTGCCGGTCGCGGCTGGAGCCGGCGGGGTCACGGCTGTTGTTGAGGTGCACCAGGTCGATGCGGCCGGTGATGGCCCGGACGTCGTCCACGGCGGTGGCGAGGTCCCAGCCGGCTGCCCACGCGTGGCAGGTGTCGAGCACGAACCCGGCGCCGAACTCGCCGACCGCCTCCCACAGCCGGGCGATGGCGTCGAGGTCGCGGGCCATGGCGTTGCCGCCTCCCGCGGTGTTCTCGATCAGCAGCGGCAGGGGGAACCCGCCGTCCTCGGCCTGCCGCGCGAACGTCTTGCGCCAGTTGTCGACGCCGACCGCGGGGTCGTCCTTGGCCAGCACGTGACCGCCGTGCACGACCATGCCCAGTGCGCCGATCGCCGCGGCCGCCTGCGCGTGCTTGTCGAGCAGCTTGCGGCTGGGGATCCGGATGCGGTTGTTCGTCGTCGCGACGTTGAGCACGTACGGCGCGTGGACGACGACCACGACGTCGCTGGCGAGCAGGTCGGCGGCGTCCGGGCGCGGCTTGGGGGCGGTCCACCCCTGCGGGTCGGCCAGGAAGACCTGCACGCCGTCGGCGTCCATCTCCGCGGCGCGGGCGAGCGGGCCACCGGCGTCGAGCTCGTTGTCCTCGGTCAGGCCGGGGCCGACGTGTACGCCGATCGGGTGAGCTGCCACGCGCCGACCCTAGAAGGACCCCCTGTCCCCCGTCGCTCGCAGGCTCGCGGCGGGACCCCGCAGGGGGCCAGCGGCCCCGTCGGGCCTGTGGACGACGGCAGCGGGCTCCCCTCCGCGCGCTGGTAGCATGGGAAGAGCGCGTTCCCCCGGTGCCCGCCACCGGTCGGGGCGCGCGACGCGTGTACGACCCTCCTGCTGCAGATGCACTGCAGCCGCCGAGACCAGAGGAGGTGGGGTTCTCCGTGCGTCACTACGAACTGATGGTCATCCTCGACCCCGATCTCGAGGAGCGCACCATCGCGCCCTCGCTCGACCGGTTCCTGACCGTCGTCACCAACGCCGGTGGCACGTTCTCGACCGAGATCTGGGGCCGCCGCCGGCTGGCCTACGAGATCAAGAAGCAGGTCGAGGGCATCTACGCCGTCATCGACATCCAGGCCGACCCGGCCGCGGTGGCCGAGCTCGACCGGCAGCTGAACCTCAACGAGTCGGTCCTGCGCACGAAGCTGATGCGGCCCGAGGTCCACTGACCATGGCCGGCGAGACCGTCATCACCGTCATCGGCAACCTGACGTCGGACCCGGAGCTGCGGTTCACGCCGTCCGGCGCCGCGGTCGCCAACTTCACCGTGGCCTCGACGCCGCGGACCTTCGACCGTCAGTCCCAGGAGTGGAAGGACGGCGAGGCGCTCTTCCTGCGCTGCAACGTGTGGCGGCAGGCGGCGGAGAACGTCGCCGAGTCGCTCACCCGCGGCTCGCGGGTGATCGTCTCCGGCCGGCTCAAGCAGCGGTCGTTCGAGACCAAGGAAGGCGAGAAGCGCACCGTCGTCGAGCTCGAGGTCGACGAGGTCGGCCCGTCGCTCCGCTACGCCACCGCGAAGGTCACCAAGGCCTCCCGTGGCGAGGGCGGTGGCGGCGGCTTCGGCGGCGGTGGCGGCGGTGGTGGCTTCGGCGGCGGGTCCAGCGACCCGTGGTCGACCCCCGCTCCCCCGTCGGACGAACCGCCCTTCTGAGAAAGGACCCTCTCGCCCCCCACGCCCCGCTCCGCGCAGGCGGAGGGCCCCTGCGAGAGGGCCGTTCCACTCCCTCACTCCCTGGAGAACCCCGGTGGCCAAGCCCCCCGTTCGCAAGCCCAAGAAGAAGGTCTGCCAGTTCTGCAAGGACAAGGCGACCTACATCGACTACAAGGACACGACCCTGCTGCGGAAGTTCATCTCCGACCGCGGCAAGATCCGTGCCCGCCGCGTCAGCGGCAACTGCAGCCAGCACCAGCGGGACGTCGCCGTGGCCGTGAAGAACAGCCGCGAGATGGCCCTGCTGCCCTACACCTCCACGGCGCGCTGACCATGAGCACCCAGAAGCTGATCCTGACGCAGGAGGTCACCGGTCTCGGGTCCTCCGGTGACACCGTCGAGGTCAAGGGCGGGTACGCCCGCAACTACCTCCTGCCCCGCGGCCTGGCCATCGTCGCCACCCGCGGTGCCGAGAAGCAGGTCGACTCGCTGCGCCGGGCGCGTGCCGCCCGCGAGGTCCGGACGCTCGAGGAGGCCCAGGCCGTCGCCGGGCGCCTGTCGGGTCTGACCGTGCGGGTGCCGGCCCGCGCCGGTGAGGGCGGCCGCCTGTTCGGCCGGGTCACCACCGCCGACGTCGTGAACGCCGTGACCGCCGCCGGCGGCCCCGCGCTCGACCGTCGCCGGGTGGAGCTGCCCAGCAGCATCAAGACCACCGGGCAGCACACCGTCACCGTGCGGGTGCACCCCGAGGTGACCACCCAGCTGGCCATCGAGGTCGTCCCCGGCTGACAGGAGGACCCCCTGCAGGGGGGTGTGCCCGCGAGGGGCGTCGGACTCCGGTCCGGCGCCCCTCGCGGCGTTCCGGGGCCGGTCAGCCGACCGCCCTCACCTCCGGCCCGGCCGCCCTCCCGGGGGAGGGCCGCCGGGTCACCCCGACCGGCGTGCCGGCGGGGCGGACGCCGGCCGCACCCGGACACCCCGCCACGGCCTCCCACGCGCCCGCCATCGCGTCCGCGTCGGTGGTGCAGGTGACCAGCCGGACGACGTCGGCCGGCGTCGTGCCGGCCCCGTCGAGGACCGTCTCCCCGTGGTCCCGGGCCGTGAGACCTGGCCGGGCAGGTCCCCGACGTGCCGGATCTGCCCTCCGGCGTGCGGCTGGACTGCCGTGGGACCTCCCCTCCACGGCCGCCCTCGGGGCCGCGACGGTCGGCGTCGCGCAGCCATGGTGGCCTGCCCGGTCGACCTGTGGACGTGTGACCTGTGGGGCTGCTGTGCGGGGGCGGCGACACGCCGGGGCGCGACACCCGGATTTCACCCGGCTTTTTCCCGTCCACACCCCGTGGGTCGTCTCTGCGCTGGTCAGACGCGGGATACGCGGATGTCCCCGCGGCCGTCCCCCGCTGTCTCCACATGTCGACACGTCTGTGTCCACCGACTTGTCCACAAGTTGTGCAGAACGGGGTGCACACCGGTGTTGGACGGGTCCGTCCGGTGTTCCTAACGTCCTCTCCAGCTCCCCCGGCAGGCACGAACTGTCGGTGCCCCGGGGTAGCAATGACCCGAACAGACGTTCGAGTCAGGCGTACGTCGTTTCTGGTGCTTCCCCCACCAGGCCCCGGCCCTCCGGCCGGGGTCTGTTCGCGGGTGCGCTGGTGAGTGGATGGAGGAACCACCGTGGCGGTGGCCGACGACTTCAGCCGACCGACCCCGACGGCTCCGCAGTACGACCGGCAGCCGCCGCAGGACGTCGCGGCGGAGCAGTCGGTGCTCGGCGGCATGCTGCTGAGCAAGGACGCGATCGCCGACGTCGTCGAGGTGCTCGCCGGCAACGACTTCTACCGCCCGGCGCACCAGGTGATCTTCGACTGCATCCTCGACCTGTACGGGCGGGGTGAGCCGGCCGACGCGATCACCGTGGCCGCCGAGCTCAACCGCACCGACCAGCTGTCGAAGATGGGCGGCGCGGTCTACCTGCACACGCTGATCCAGTCGACGCCCACCGCCGCCAACGCCGGCTACTACGCCGCGATCGTCGCCGAGCAGGCCACGCTGCGCCGGCTGGTCGAGGCCGGCACCCGCGTCGTCCAGCTGGGGTACGGCGCGGCCGGCGGCAAGGGCGACGTCGACGACATCGTCGACCGCGCCCAGCAGGAGATCTACGAGGTCACCGAGAAGCGGATGAGCGAGGACTACGCGCGCCTCGAGGACGTCCTGCAGCCGACGATGGACGAGCTGGACGCCATCGCCTCCCGCGGCGGCACCGCCCGCGGCGTGCCCACCGGCATCCGCGACCTCGACGAGCTCACCAACGGCCTGCAGGCCGGCCAGATGGTGGTCATCGCCGCCCGGCCCGGTGTGGGCAAGTCGACCCTGGGGCTGGACATCGCGCGGTCGGCCACGGTGAAGCACCACATGCCGGCGGTCATCTTCTCCCTCGAGATGAGCAAGCACGAGATCACCATGCGTCTGCTGTCGGCCGAGGCGAAGGTGCCCCTGCACCACATGCGCGCCGGCACGCTGTCCGACGAGGACTGGTCGAAGCTCGCCCGTCGGATGGGCGAGATCGCCGACGCCCCGCTCTACATCGACGACTCGCCGAACATGACGATGATGGAGATCCGGGCCAAGGCGCGGCGGCTCAAGCAGCGCAACGACCTCAAGCTCGTCGTCATCGACTACCTCCAGCTGATGACGTCGGGCAAGAAGGTCGAGAGCCGCCAGCAGGAGGTCTCGGAGTTCTCCCGGGCGCTGAAGCTGCTGGCCAAGGAGCTCGAGGTCCCGGTCATCGCGATGAGCCAGCTCAACCGTGGCTCCGAGCAGCGTCAGGACAAGAAGCCGATGCTGTCCGACCTCCGTGAGTCCGGCTCGATCGAGCAGGACGCCGACATGGTGATGATGATCCACCGCGAGGACATGTACGAGAAGGAGAGCCCGCGGGCCGGCGAGGCCGACATCATGCTGGTCAAGCACCGCAACGGCCCCACCGCGAACGTCACCGTCGCCTTCCAGGGCCACTACAGCCGCTTCGTGGACATGGCGAACTGACGGATCCCCCAGCACGCCGAGAGGCCCGGAGCCACGCGCTCCGGGCCTCTCGTGTGTCCTCCGCCCGCCACTGGCGAACGGGTGGGGTGCGGATCAGCTCACGGGCACCGCGGCGATGCTGCGGGCGCTGGCCCGCACCTCACCGCGTGCCATGTTCACCGTCCCGGTCATGCCGTACACGGTGTGGTTGAGGGCTGCGAGGGACGGCTCGGCGGTCTGCATCGTCACGGCCCCGTGGATCGGCACCTCGACGTCGGGCCACTCGAAGCCCGGCGCGGCCAGCGTCTCCAGGGGTGGCATCTCGAAGGGCGGCGTGGCGAAGCCACGGACCTGGAGGGACACGATGCCCCCGCCCGGCAACGTGATCGTCTCGTGGACGTCGAGCACGGCGGTGCCGTCCCGGCGGATCAGCAGGTGGTCGACGCCGGTCACCCGCCCGCCGGTCATCGGCCCCTCGGTGATCGTGCCCTCGACCCCGACGTCCAGGCGCAGTCCCTCGGGGACGAGGCCGATCGGGATCGTGCTCGGGAGCCGGGCCGCCAACACGTAGCCGTCCATCGTCGTCCTCCCCTGTGGTGGGTGGTCAGGCGGCCATGCCAGCGCGTGCGGACTCGGAGGGGCAGGGGCGTGGGTCCCGGCACCGGATCTCCCTGCGTCCCGGAGCGCGGTGTCGGCACAGCGTGCGCTCGGAGGACGACGGAGGGCGGGGGCGACGGCCGCTGCCGCCTCCCCCGCCCTCCGCGGTGTCCGTGTCGCCGGTCAGGCGGCCGCCGCGGCCGCCTGGGTCTCCGCCAGCAGGCGGCGGCGGGTCTTCGGGTCCCCGGTGCTCATCTTGTAGAGCTTCACCAGCTGCGACGGCAGGTTCCGGACGGTGGTCTGCTCCAGCCAGCCGTTGGGCAGCGACAGCCGGATGATCTTGTGCCAGGCCGACGCGACCTGCTTCGGCAGCGGCGCGGAGTGGTAGTTGAGCCCGTAGCGGTCGAACAGGTCGCGGACCTTGGGGGCGATCTCGGCGTACCGGTTGCTCGGCAGGTCGGGGAACAGATGGTGCTCGATCTGGTGCGACAGGTTGCCGGTCATGACGTGCATGGCCTTGGACCCGGAGATGTTGGCCGAGCCGAGCATCTGCCGGAGGTACCACTCACCGCGGGTCTCCCCGTCGATCGACTTCTTCTCGAACGTCTCCACGCCCTCGGGGAAGTGCCCGCAGAGGATGACGGAGTTCGACCACAGGTTGCGCACCACGTTGGCGACGAGGTTGGCCGTCAGGGTCGCCAGGAAGTTGGGGCCGGACAGCAGTGGGTGGATGAGGTAGTCCTTGCGCGCCTGCCGACCGATCTTGCGCAGCACGGCCTTGGCCCGGGCGCGGAACTCGGGGTCCTTGGTCTGCTTCTTCGCGATGACGGCGCCGAGCTCGAGGTCGTAGGCGGCGATCCCGTACTCGAAGAAGCAGGCGTTGATGAAGCTCCACACCGGCTGCCCGAGGTACATCGGCACCCACTTCTGGTCCTCGTCGACGCGCATGATGCCGTAGCCGAGGTCGTTGTCCTTGCCGATCACGTTCGTGTACGTGTGGTGCAGCTCGTTGTGCGAGTGCTTCCACTGGTCGGCCGGGCTGGCCATGTCCCACTCCCACGTCGTGGAGTGGATCTTCGGGTCCCGCATCCAGTCCCACTGGCCGTGCAGGATGTTGTGCCCGATCTCCATGTTGTCGAGGATCTTGGCCACCGAGAGGCCGACCGTCCCGATGATCCAGGCCGGCGGGAACCCGGAGGCCAGGAGCACCGCGCGGCTGCCCAGCTCGATCTTGCGGTGGACGTCGATGACCTTGCGGATGTAGCGGGCGTCCCTCTCGCCACGGGTGTCGATGACCTCCTGGCGGATCTCGTCGAGCTCCTTGCCGATCAGCTCGATGTCACCGGCAGTCAGGTGGGCGATGGGGTTGACGGGCTTCTTCTGCAGAACGGTCACGCGTTGTCCTCCGGGATCTCTGGGGAACGGGGTCAGTGGTCGATGGAGCAGGCGCCGGCGGCGGCGCTGATGCAGGTCTGGACGAGGACGCCGTCCCCGGGGGCGGCCGTGGTGACCTCGCCGGTGCGCAGGTCACGGACGGCGCCCTCGCGCAGCGGGAGCACGCAGCCGTAGCAGATGCCCATGCGGCAGCCGCTGGGCATGAGGACACCGGCCTCCTCGGCGGCGTCCAGGATCGGCGTCGCGCCGTCGGCCTCGAGGGTCGTGCCGGCCCGGGTGAAGGAGACCGTGCCCCCCTCGCCGGCGACGATCACTGCCGGCCGGAACCGCTCGGTGAACAGCCGGTCGGCGATGCCGGCGGCGCTCCAGTGCTCCTCCAGCGCCTCCAGCATGCCGACCGGCCCGCAGGCCCAGGTGGCACGCTCGGCGAGGTCGGGGACCAGCTCGGCGATCGCGGCGGGGTCGAGCATCCCGGCGGAGTCGGTGTGCTGCTCGATCAGCCGGATCCGGCCGGCGGCGGCCAGCTCGCGCAGGTCCGGGCCGAAGACGACGTCCTCCGCCGTCGGGGCCGAGTGCACGACGACGACGTCGCGGAGCTCGTCGTGGTTGCGCAGGATGCCGATGACCGGGGTGATGCCCGAGCCCGCGGTCACGAACAGGACCTTGGCGGGCGCCTGCGCCGGCAGCACGAACTCCCCGGTGGCCTGGTCGAGGTGCACCAGCGTCCCCGGCGTCGTGCGGTGCACCAGGTGGTTGCTCACCTTGCCGCCCGGGATGGCCTTGACGGTGATGCTGATGCAGCCGTCGGGCCGGTCCAGGTGCGAGGTGAGCGAGTAGGCCCGCCACATCCGGACGCCGTCGACGTCGATCCCGATGCGCACCCACTGACCCGGCACGTGGCGCTGCCAGTCGGCCCCGGGTCGGATGACCAGCGTGGCGGCGTCCCGGGTCTCCTTCTGGACGGCGACGACGCGTCCGCGCAGGTCGGTGCCGGCCCGCAGGGGGTTCACCATGTCGAGGTAGTCGTCGGGCAGCAGCGGCGTGGTCACCAGCTCGGCGAGGCGCAGGGCACGGGCGCGCAGCGCAGCCAGGGCCGGCCGGGCCGGGGCCGGGCGGGCCGGGGCCGGGGCCGGGCGCGGGACGGTCGCGGTCATGTCCTCGATCGTTCCCAGCGGGGGGCGCAATTACCTGTGCTCTGGACGTGAACCTCCGCCCGGATACTGTTCGCTGCGAACAACGACGCGGGAGCGGTGAGGTGGACGTGGCCCCGGAGACCGAGACCTTCACCCCGGAGGTGGCCGCCGCCATGCTCGGGGAGCTGCCAGCCGTGGCCGAGTCGACGGTGGCCGCGATCGTCGTCGAGGTGCCCAGCTATGCCGAGGCGTTCCAGGGCGACATGGGCCGGGCCATCGAGAACGCCGTCCAGCTGGCCCTCGGCGGGTTCCTCGAGCTCGCGACGGCGACCGGCGGCGCCGACCCGAGCCGGCCGATCGGGCCCGCCCTGGAGGGTGCCTACGCGCTGGGCCGCGGGGAGGCGAAGGGGGGCCGCACCATGGACGCGTTGCTGGCCGCCTACCGGGTGGGCGCGCGGGTGGCGTGGCGGCACATGAGCGAGACGGCCGTGGCCGCCGGGATGCCGGCGGACTCCCTGGCCCGCTTCGCCGAGCTGGTGTTCGCCTACATCGACCAGCTGTCGGCCTCCAGCGTCGCCGGGCACGCCGACCACCTGGCCACCAGCGGCCGGGTCCGCCGTCGCCACCTGGAGCGGCTGGCCGAGCTGCTCCTGACCGGTGGCCCGCCCTACGACCTGGCCGCCGCGGCCGAGCGCGCCGACTGGTCACCGCCGCGGACCCTGACCGCGGTGCTGCTCCCCGAGGTGCGGGCCCGCGCTGCCCTGGCGGTGCTCGACGCGCGCACGCTGCAGGCGGGCGAGGACCTGCCCGGCGCCCAACCGGAGACCGAGCGCGCGGTGCTGCTCGTCCCGGACGCCGAGGGGTTCGCCCGGGCCGGGTTGCTCAAGGCCCTGCGCGGGCGTGCGGCCGTCGTCGGGCCGGCGCGGCCGTGGCAGGAGGCCCGCTCCTCCTACTCGCGGGCGCTGCGGGCGCTGCAGCTGGGGCTGCGGCCGGAGGGCGACGCCCCGGTGGACACCGAGCAGCGGCTGGTCGAGCTGGTCCTCCGGGCGGACGGCGAGGCGCTGGCCGACCTGCGGGCGCAGGTCCTCGCGCCGCTGGACGACCTGGGCCCCGGCCCGCGCGAGAAGCTGGTCGAGACGCTGCGCTCCTGGCTGCTGCACCACGGCCGGCGGGAGAAGATCGCCGCGGAGCTGTTCGTCCACCCGCAGACGGTCCGCTACCGGATGGGCCAGCTTCGCGAGCTCTTCGGCGCCCGCCTCGAGGACCCGCAGAGCGTGCTGGAGCTGACCCTCGCGCTGGGCACCCAGCGGTCGTGAGCCCTCGTGCGACGGCCGTCGCGAACCCCCTGCTGGCGGAGGTGTGGCCGCTGCTGGCCGGCGTCCCCGCCCCGGACGTGCCGGTCACCGGCGCGACCGGCCTGGACGGGCCGCTGCCGGTGCCCGACCTCGCCGTGGGCGCGGTCGCCGCGCAGCTGCTCGCCGCCCGGCTGCTGACGCCCGGCGACCCGGTGCGGCTGGACGCCGCGCACGTCGGGCTCGCCTTCCGCAGCGAGCGGTACGCCGCGGTCGACGGCCGGCCGGTGGGGCCGGGGTTCCACCCGCTGTCCCGGTTCTGGCGCACCGCCGACGGCTGGCTGCGCCTGCACGCCAACTACCCGCACCACCGGGCCGCGGCGCTGCGGGTCCTCGGGGAGGACGTCGAGTCGGCCGCCCTGCGGTGGACCGCCGAGGAGCTGGAGTCGGCCGTGGTCGCGGCCGGCGGTGCGGCGGGCGCGGTCCGTTCCGCGGCGGCGTGGGCCGGGTCGGCGCCGGGCCGGGCCGTCGCGGCCACACCCCTCGTCGGCCTGCGCCGGGCGGCTCCCGGCCCGCCCCGCGCGGGATCGCCGCACGGGCTGCGGGTCCTCGACCTGACCCGGGTGATCGCCGGTCCGGTCGCCACCCGGACGCTGGCCTCGCACGGCGCCGACGTGCTGCGGGTCGACAGCCCGCGGCTGCCCGACGACCCCGGTTCGCTGGTCGACACCGGGCCGGGCAAGCGGCACGCGCTGCTGGACCTCGCGGCCGGCGCCGACCGCCGGACCGTCGAGGCGCTCCTCGCGACGGCGGACGTCGTCGTGCAGGGCCACCGGCCCGGCGCGCTGGCCCGTTTCGGGCTCGACCCCGCCGCGCTGGCCGAGCGGCACCCGCACCTGGTGGTGGTGAGCCTCTCGGCGTGGGGGACGCGGGGCCCGTGGTCGGGACGGCGGGGCTTCGACTCGCTGGTGCAGGCCGCGACCGGCATCGCGCTCGCGTGCGGGGGCGCCGAGGCGCCGGGCGTGCTGCCGGCCCAGGCGCTGGACCACGCGACCGGCCACCTGGCCGCGGCGACCGTGCTGGCCGCCGTGGCCCGTCGGCGGGAGGAGGGCGGCAGTTGGCACGGGGAGCTCTCCCTCGCGCGGACGGCGCACTGGCTGCTCGGCGCGCCGCGGCGGGCACCGGAGGGCGGCGACCCGGCCGACCCGGCGCCGTACCTGGTGACGTTGCCGTCGGCCGAGGGCGCCGTGACCGTGGTGGCGCCGCCCGGGTCACCGCCCTGGCGGGCAGCGGCGGAGCGCGACGCCCACCCGGGCTGGCGGACCTAGCGGACTGCCAGCCGCCGGCCAGTTCCCTGCCAGGGAGCGGGCCCACGCTGGAGGGCGCTGGGGCGAGCGGGCAGGAGCACCCGTTCCCACGACCCCGGCGAGCGGAGGCCGGCTCGAGGGCGCCGGCCCCGCCGGGAACGCGGAGCCCGGCACGTCCCCGTGGTGCCGGGCTCCGCGTTCCCCCTCCGGGCCGACGTGCCACGTGGAACACCGCTCGGCACGGGGAGTCCGCCCTCAGGCCGGGCGGAGGACGGCGACCAGGAAGTCCGACGCGGGCGTGAACGGCCGCACGTCCCACGTGGACAGCAGCAGGTCCGGCGCCCAGCCGGCGGTGCGGGCGTCGTCCAGGAACGTGTCGAAGCCGTACCCCCGCCCGGCGCCGAACCCGATGACCGCGCGGCCGTCGCCCGCGACGTGCGCGCGCAACCGGCGCAGCACCGCGGTGCGGGTCGACGGCGCGAGGAAGGTCATCACGTTCCCCGCGCAGACGATCGCGTCGAGGAGTCGTCCGCCCAGGTCCAGCTCGGCGAGGTCGCCGACGAG
The DNA here is from genome assembly GCF_054050175.1 of Geodermatophilus sp. SYSU D00697. Taxonomy (NCBI): domain Bacteria; kingdom Bacillati; phylum Actinomycetota; class Actinomycetes; order Geodermatophilales; family Geodermatophilaceae; genus Geodermatophilus; species Geodermatophilus sp. SYSU D00697. The sequence continues at coordinate 40,863 of NZ_JBJGYV010000005.1, read as the reverse complement.
CCACCGCGGCCCGGGGTGGTCCTCCTCGGCGGCGGCGATCAGGACCGGGTCGACGTCCACCCCGACGACGTCGTGCCCGGCCCGCGCCAGCCAGCCGCCCACCCGGCCGGGACCGCAGCCGGCGTCGAGCACCCGCGAGCCGCGGGACAGCATCGCGTCGACCAGCCGTGCCTCGCCCGCCAGGTCGAACCCCTGGGCGGCGAGGGTGCGGAACCGCTGCACGTAGTTCGCGGAGTGACCGGGGTCCTCCTGGGTCATCCGCACCCACGCGCTCTGCTCGGCCACGCGGCCCATGATCGCCCCGATCCCGACCGAATCCCCACCCGGGGCCCAGGCTCCCCACAGGTGCGCGGCGCAGCCTCGGATCCCGACCGGCCCGCGAGGGGCCGCGGGACGACGGGAGGACACCATGGGCACCAGGACGAGCGAGGGCAGGATCCGGCGGCGCATGCGGATCCGCCCGCTGACCCCGCCGCCGGACGTCGACCTGCCGGCCGACCTCGCCGTGGCGGTCGCGACCGCGGCGCTCGCCGAGCACCCCGGCGCCACCATCGACCGGGTCGAGGTGGACGGCGAGGGCCTCTACACCGCCCACCTCGTCACCTGCTGCGGGCAGCGGGTCGTCGTCCCGGTCGACCGCGACCTCACGGTGCTCGGCTGGGTGGCGCTGGCCCGCTGACCCGCCAGTCCGGCGGGTCGGCCGGGTGCAGCGCGGGGTCGTCGGCGGGGAGGGTCCGCACGGGCCCGGGCGGGGTGAGCGGGCCCTCGAAGCGGACCGTCACCCGCCCCAGCCCCCTCCCCCACACCCAGCCGGCGCCCAGCTCGTCGTGCCGCACGTCCTGCCCCGGCCACCACCGCGCCTCCGTCGGGGCCGGTGGGACCTCGGCGGCTCCCGGCTCGTCGGGGAGGACGGCCTCGTCGGGGGACGACGGCTCGTCGTCCGACGCGAACAGGTCGCCCTGGGCGTAGAGCGACAGCCCCGAGACGCCGACGCCGAGCAGCCGCAGCCCGCCGCCGGTCCCCGCCTCGGTGAGCAGCCGGCGCGCGATGGAGGCGATCACCCGGACGTCGTCGGTGGGCTGCGGCAGCGTCTGCGACCGGGTCTGCGTCGTGAAGTCGTAGCGGCGCACCTTCAGCGTCACCGTCCGGCCGGAGAGGTCCGACGCGCGCAGCCGGGCGGCCACCCGCGCGGCCATGGCGTCGATCTCCCGGCCGAGGACGGCGAGGTCGGTGAGGTCCCGCTCGAAGGTCTCCTCCTGCGACACCGACTTGGCCTCCCGCTCGGCGACCACCGGCCGGTCGTCCTCGGCGCGGGCCAGCGCGTACAGGCCGGCCCCGTGCGCCCGGCCGGCCAGCGCCACCAGGTCGGGCAGCGACTTCACGGCGAGGTCGGCCACGGTGCGCACCCCGACCTGCCGCAGCCGCTCGGCGGTCGCGGGACCCACCCCGCCCAGCCGGGTCACCGGCAGCGGGTGCAGCACGTCCAGCTCGCTGCCCGGGGGGACGACGACCAGCCCGTCGGGCTTGTCGAGGTCCGAGCCGATCTTGGCCATCAGCTTCGACGAGCCGATGCCGACCGACCCGGTGACCCCGCCGGTGGCCGCGGCGATCCGCTCCTTGAGGCCGCGGGCCAGCTCGGTGACGCCGTCCACCGACAGGTCGTGCCCGGGCCCGGCCGCCAGGTCGACGTAGGCCTCGTCGATCGACACCGGCTCGACCAGCGGGGACAGCTCCCGCAGCAGCCCCATGACGACGTCGGAGGTGCGACGGTAGGCGGCGAACCGGCCGCCGAGGAACGCCGTGCCGGGCGGGCAGCGACGCCGGGCCTCGGCGGTCGACATCGCCGACCGGGCACCGTAGGCGCGCGCCTCGTAGGACGCGGTCGCCACCACACCGCGCCCGCCCACGCCGCCGACCACCACCGGCCGTCCGCGCAGGGACGGCTTGTCCCGCTGCTCCACCGCGGCGAAGAAGGCGTCGAGGTCCAGGTGCAGGATGCTCGCCTCCCGCCGCACACCCCACCTCCTCGCAGATCCCGCCGGCCGTTCCCATGGTCGCCCGTCCTCCGACCGGGTGAGAGCGGACCTCCCGGGGCCGGAACCGGTTGATCACCGTCCCCCGTGGCTGCGAGTGTCCGGTGGCACACCGACGGAGAGGGGCAGCGTGGCGGGAGTCCTCCTCGTCGTGGGCGCGATCGGCCTCGGCGTCCTGCTGCTGTCCCTGCTCGTCGGCGAGATCGGCGACCTCGCGGGCGACGCCGACGGCCCATTCTCCGTCCTCGCCCTCGCGGCGCTGGTCGGCGGCGTGGGCTTCGGCGGTGCCGCGGCCGCCGCGGTGCTGCCCGAGGGCCTCTCCGACGCCGGCCGGCTCCTGGGCGCCCTGGCCATCGGGGCGGCCGTCGCCGTCCCGCTCGCGTGGGGCGCGGTGCGCCTCTCCCGCGCCCTGCGGGACATGCCCACCACCGCCACGCTCACCCGCCACCACCTCGTCGGCACGCAGGGCGTCGTGGTGTCCGCCGTCCCCGGTGCGGGCTTCGGCGAGGTGCGGCTGGCCGTCGCCGGACAGCAGCTGAAGTACGCCGCGCGCAGCGACGTCCCGCTGCCCGCGGGCACGCCCGTGTACGTCGTCGAGGCGCTCAGCGAGACCGCGGTCCAGGTCGTCTCGACCGCGCCCGACCCCCTGCCCGAGACCGGAGGCTGACGCCCGTGGACCCGACCCTGCTCATCGCCATCGGCGGCATCGCCGTCCTGGTCCTCCTGCTCGTGGTGCTGGTGCTGTCCCGGATCAAGGTCGCCGGCCCCAACCAGGCGTTCATCGTCACCGGCCGCCAGGGGCGGGAGGTCACCAGCGCCACGGGGCTGACCTCCCGCGACGCCTCGGGGCAGAAGGTCGTCATGGGGGCGAGCGTCTTCGTGCTGCCGGTGGTGCAGAAGCTGCACACGATGGACCTCTCCAGCCGGCGCATCCCGGTCGGCATCCGCGGGGCGGTGTCCAAGCAGGGCGTCAAGTGCGACCTCGAGGGCGTGGCCATCGTCAAGGTGGGGGGCAGCGAGGACTCCATCCGCGCCGCGGCGCAGCGGTTCCTCAACCAGCAGGAGGGCATCGACACCTTCACCTCGGAGGTGCTCGCCGGTGCGCTGCGCTCCATCGTCGGCCGGCTGACGATCGAGGAGATCATCCGCGACCGGGCCGCGTTCGCCTCGGCCGTCGCCGAGGAGGCGGAGTCCTCGCTCACCGGCCAGGGGCTCGTGCTCGACACCTTCCAGCTCCAGGACATCCAGGCCGAGGGCAGCTACCTGGCCGACCTGGGCCGCCCCGAGGCCGCCCGGGTGCTCAAGGAGGCCAGCATCGCCGAGGCCCGGGCCCGGCAGGCCGCCCAGCAGGAGCAGCTGCTGGCCGACGAGGCGATCGCGGTGGCCCAGCGCCAGCTGGCGCTCCGGCAGGCCGAGATCACCGCCGAGACCGACGCGGCCAAGGCCCGCGCCGCGGCCGCCGGTCCGCTGGCCCAGGCCGCGCAGGACCAGGCGATCCTCACCGAGCAGGAGAAGGTCGCCGTCCGCACCGCGGCGCTGACCGAGCGCCAGCTGGACACCCAGGTGCGCCGTCCCGCCGACGCCCAGCGGTACAAGGTCGAGCAGGAGGCCGAGGGCCGCAAGAACGCCGCCATCCTCGCCGCCGAGGCGCAGCGGCAGGGGACGATCGCCGCGGCCCAGGCGGCCGCGGAGCAGGCCAAGCTCTCCGGTGAGGGCGAGCGGGCCCGCCGCTCGGCGCTGGCCGAGGCCGAGGCGATCGAGGGGGCCAAGCGCGGTGAGGCCGAGCGGCTGCGCCGGCAGGCGATCGCCGACGCCGTCGAGCGGGAGGGGGCGGCCGAGGCGGCGGCCATCCTGGCCCGCGGCCAGGCCGAGGCCGAGGCGCTCGACGCCCGCTCGGAGGCGTTCGCCAAGTACGGCGAGGCGGCGGTCCTGGAGATGCTGGTGAAGGTGCTGCCGGAGGTCGTGCAGGCCGCGGCCGCGCCGCTGGCCGGCGTCGACAAGATGACGGTCATCTCCGCCGACGGAGCCGGGTCGCTGGGCCGGTCGGTCGCGGCCAACGTGGCCCAGGGGCTGCAGCTGTCCGGCGACCTCACCGGTGTCGACGTCGCGGCGCTGCTGCGTCGCCTCGGTGGCGCCGGCGCGGTCGCGGGCACGGCCACCGCTGACGGGGCGGCCACCCGCATCCCCGTCGTCCCCGCGGACGGCGAGGCCCCGGCGCGCTGAGCCGCGGTCAGGGGAGCGGGTCGGGCCAGGTCTCCCGCTCGTGCGCGGCCCGCCAGAAGTCCAGCTCGTACCGGGTGGCGACGGCGAACGCGCGCAGCATGGCGGGCTGCGCGCCGGGGTCCTGCCGGGCCGCCGTGTCCACCAGCGCCCGGGCCTGCTCCGCGGACTCCTGGAACTCCGGGGAGTCGTAGGCGGCCACCCAGCGCAGGTACGGGTGCCCGGGCACGGCGGTGGCGGTGCGGGCCAGCCGCGCGCCGACGTCGGCGTAGACCCAGTAGCAGGGCAGTGCCGCGGCGGCGCCGACCGCGTACGGCGCGGTCGCCGCCGTGGCCACCAGGTAGGAGACGTAGGCCCGGCAGGTCGGTGAGGGCACCGGCTCCCCCGCCGTCCGGTCCGCCGGGGGCAGCTGCGCCGACAGCAGGTCGGCGTGCAGTCGGCGCTCGACCGTCGCGGTCACGGCCGCCGACGTCGCCCAGAAGGACGCGGCGGCGGAGTCCGGGGCGCGGGCGCCCAGCAGCGTGAGCGCCCGCGCGTAGTCGGCCAGGTAGAGGCTGTCCTGCTCCAGGTAGTGCCGGAAGGTGAGCGGGTCCAGGGCGCCGGAGCCGAGTTCGGCCAGGAACGGCAGGTCCTCGATCGCCGCCCGGAGGTCCGCGGTCGCCGTCCAGGCCCGTGCGCTGAACGAGCCCACGGCGCCCCCGGCGTCGCTCGCGACGGCGCTCACGCGGACCAGACGCCGGCGAAGTGGTGCACCGGGCCGTGCCCGGACCCGACGCCCAGGCCGCTCCCGGCGACCAGTGCGGCCTGCAGGTAGTCGCGCGCCGGGTCGACCAGCACGGCCCACTCGTCGGTGCGGCCTCGGGCGGCGAGCGCGGCGAGGGCCGACGACAGCGTGCAGCCGGTGCCGTGCGTCGCCGTCGTCCGCACCCGGGGACGGCGGGTCACCGTGACACCGGCCGCGGTGGCCAGCACGTCGACGCTCTCCTCGCCGCCGAGGTGGCCACCCTTGAGCAGCACCGCCCGCGGGCCGAGCGCGAGCAGCGCCGTGGCCTGGCCGGGGAGGTCGTCCACCCCGCCGGCCGGGGCGGCGTCGAGGAGGGCGGCCGCCTCGGGCACGTTCGGCGTGACCAGGTCGCAGACCGGCAGCAGGTCGGTGCGGACGGCGTCGACCGCGGCCTCGTCGATGAGCCGGTCGCCGCTGGTCGCCACCATCACCGGGTCGCAGACGACCGGGCCCGCCCGGCGGCCGGCCAGGACCCCGGCCACCGCCCGGACCACCTCCGCGGTGCCCAGCATGCCGAGCTTGGTGGCGTGCACCTCGACGTCGTCGAGGAGCGTCTCCAGCTGAGCGACGACGAACTCCGCCGGCACCGGGTGGACGCCGGTGACCCCGCGGGTGTTCTGCGCGGTGAGGGCGGTCAGCACCGCCGTCCCGTAGACGCGCAGGGCGCTGAAGGTCTTGAGGTCGGCCTGGATGCCGGCGCCGCCGCTGGGGTCGCTCCCGGCCACGGCCAGGGCGACCGGCACCCCCGCGCCTCCCGTGCTCCCTGGTCGCCCCGGCCCGCTCACCGGGCCACTCCCACCGACCGCCCCGCGTCGACCTCCGCGCGCAGCGCGCGGGCCGCCGCCGCGGGGTCGGCCGCGCCGCAGATGGCGGAGACGACGCAGATCCCGTCCACCCCGGTGGCGGCCACCTTCGCCGCGCGGGCGGCGTCGATGCCGCCGATCGCGACCGCGACCAGCCCCGCGGCCCGGGCGGCGGACGTCAGCGCGCCGGTGCCCTCCAGGCCGAGGCCGGGCGCGGCGTCGGGCTTGGTCGGCGTCGCCCACACCGGGCCGATGCCGACCAGGTCCACGGTGCCCGGCGGCAGCGCCAGCGCGGCGTCGAGGTCCGCGGCGCAGGTGACGCTCAGGCCCAGCACCACACCGGGCCCGAGCAACCGCCGCACCTCGGCCGGGGGCAGGTCGTCCTGGCCGACGTGCACGCCACCGGCACCGGCCAGCAGCGCGACGTCGACCGCGTCGTTGACCACGACCGGCACGTCGCGCCGGTCGGCCAGCGCCGCCTGGACCGACCGGGTCAGCTCGAGCAGCTCCCGCCGGGAGGCGGTCTTGTCGCGCACCTGGACCGCGGTCACCCCTCCGGCCACCGCGGCCCGGACGACGTCGGCCACCGGCCGCGGCCGGGACAGCCCGGTGTCGGTGACCAGGTAGAGGGTCGGGTCGAACCTCACGGCTCCGCCCGCACGTCGGCCCCGGCCAGGGAGTCCCCGTCGAGCGCGTCCAGGGCGTCGAGCCAGGTCGGCGCGAAGGTGCCGGGACCGTCGGCCACGTCGGCGGCCACCTCGGCGGCGAGCGCCACGTGCGCGTGCGCGGCGACGGCGGCGGTCAGCGGGTCGTCGCAGACGGCGAGGTAGGCGGCGACGAGGGCGCCCAGGGCGCACCCGGCCCCGGTCGTGCGGGTGAGCAGGACAGAGCCGCCGCCCACCCGCACCGTCCGCCGTCCGTCGGTGAGCAGGTCGACCTCGCCGCTGACCGCCACGACGCCGCCGGTGCGCCGGGCGAGGTCGGCGGCGGCCTGCGCGGCGGCGTCGGTGCTGTGGGTGCTGTCCACCCCGCGGCCGCCGGCGCCCGCCCCGGCCAGCGCCATGACCTCCGAGGCGTTCCCCCGGACGGCGGTCGGGCGCAGCTCGACCAGCTCGGCGGCCAGGGCCGTGCGGTAGGACAGCCCACCGACGGCGACCGGGTCGAGCACCCACGGCGTCCCGGCGGCGCCGGCCGACCGGGCCGCCAGGCGCATCGCCTCGGCGGTGCGCTCGTGCACCGTGCCGACGTTGACCAGCACCGCGGAGGCGACCGCGGCGAAGTCCCCGGCCTCCTGGGGTGCGTCGACCATGGCCGGCGCGGCACCGGCGGCGAGCAGGGCGTTGGCCGTCATCGTCTGGACGACGGTGTTGGTCAGGCAGTGCACCAGCGGTGCAGCGGTGCGCAGCGCCTCGCGGGCCGCGCGCAGGTCCATGGCTCCCACGCCGTGACATCCCTTCGCCAGTACGAACTGGAGCAGGTTCGACGGGTGTTCTCTCAGCCCCGGGCGGGGCACCCCGTGCCACTTACGCCCTCGAACCTAGCAACGTCGTCCCGGCCGGGGGCGCTCAGGAGGCGAGCGGGACGAAGCGCTTGAGCTTGCCCGACGGCGGACGGGCGATCCGGGCGACCGGCGTGACGGTGACCTCCGGGTCGGGGACGCCGACCCCGGCCAGCTCGCCGGCGATCGTCGCGGCCAGGGCGCCGGTGTCGACCGGCGCGGTGGCGTGGACGACGACCGCCGCGCCCCGCGGCGTCTGGCGCACCTGGTACTCCACGACCTCCCGCCGGCGGGACAGCGGGGACCGGAAGACGTGGGGGTGCACCCGCACCGCGCCGTAGGTGAAGACGTCGTCCAGCCGCCCGTACGGGTCCTCGATCCGCCGGTGCGTGCAGCCGCACGGGCAGGCGCCCTCGACCAGCGTGAGCTGGTCGGTGAGCTCGTACCGGATCAGCGGCAGCGCGGTGTTGTAGAGGTTGGTGAGCAGCACCGTGTCCGACCGCGTGCCCGGGGGCACCGGACGCCCGTCGGTGGTCACCAGCTCGTTGATCATCAGGTCGTCGGCCAGGTGGGTGCCGAACCGGCAGGGGCAGCCGTTGCCGCCCGCCTCGGAGGTCCCGTACCAGTTGCCGACCGGGACGCCGAAGGCCTCCTCGAGCGCCGCCCGGGTCTCGGGCAGCAGCGGCTCGCTGGTGCCCATCACCCAGGCCGGGGAGATCCGCAGCCGGCCGGCCTGCGCCTCGGCGGCCAGCTGGTGCATCGCCGAGGAGTAGCCGCACAGCAGGGTCGGTTGTGCGGTGTTGAGCCCGGCGACTATCTCGGCCATCGGGAGGGTGACCGGGAAGCGGACGATCTCCATCTGCGGGTTGCTGAACGTCTGCGGGGCGGCGCTGGTCATGTGCGTCGGCGCGGCGGCGGCGACCATGCCCAGCTTCGGCCGGATCCCCGCGAACGCCGGGTCCGTGCGCAGCGCCCGGACCGGGTGGCGCATCAGGCTCCAGTAGACGGTCGCCCAGCCCACCCAGTCGTAGACGAAGACCCCGCGCCGTCCGGACGAGCCGCCGGAGGCGCACGCGTGGTAGCGGTCGAACAGGTAGGCGTCGGAGGTGAGCCGGTCGAGGTGGGCCTCCACGACGTCGAGGGTCAGCCGGTCGTCGGTGACGATCTCGTCGAAGTGCGCCATGAGGTCGTCCTTGGTCATCACCGGCAGCTCGCCGAGGGTCTCCTCGGTGACCTCGTCCGGGTCGACGCCGGCCAGCCGCTTGCGGTGCCACGGGGAGAGGTCCCGGGCCACGCGGACCAGGCGGCGCAGGGCGTCGCGGCGGTGCTCGGCGAGCCGGTCGGGCGGCCACTCGAGGGGCGCGAACAGCCGTGGGACGAGGGCGGTGGCGTCGGCGAGGTGCCGCTGGCGGAGTCTCTCGTAGGTGGTCATGGCCGCGACGCTAGGAACGGGCGGGACGCCGGTCTGGCGTACCGGTACGTGCCCGGGTACGCGATTCCGTGCCCGCCGGAGTTCCCGGACCCGCGCCCGCTGTCGCCCCCGGGCCCGTCCTCCCTGGTGTGCCCGGACCCGCCCCCGCCCCCGGGCCGTCCAGCCCCTCGGCCGCCACGTACCGGGCCAGCTCGACCCGGGACCGCACGCCCAGCCGGGCGTAGGCCCGGGCCAGGTGTCCCTCCACGGTCCGCTCCCCGATGAACAGCCGGGCGCCGATCTCCCGCGCTGACAGGCCGGTGGCTGCCAGCTCCGCCACCTCCCGCTCGCGGGCGGTCAACGAGCCCGGGCCGCGGGCGGCCGCGGCCTCCCGGCGGCCCCGTGAGCCCCGGCGCGCCAGCGCGTCGAGGGCGTCGTCCCGCCGGACCAGCGCGCCGCAGGCGGCGTAGCCCTCGGCCGCGGCGGCCAGCTCGGCCGTGGACCGCTCGCGGTCGCCGGCGGTGAGCCCCAGCAGGTGGTGGGCGCGGGCTCGGTGGATCGGCCAGCTCGCCGCGTCCAGGACCTGCACCGCCCGGGCCGCCCAGCGCTCGGCCGCGCGGTCCCGCCCCTCGCCGTGGGCGGACCAGCCGCGGGCGAGGTCGGCCAGGGCGGCGTGCGCGGGGACCCCGGTGCGCTCCGCGACCCGGTCCAGGGCCGGCGCCGCAGTGGGGGTGGGCCGGCCGAGCCGGGCGCCGGCCTCGGCCAGGTCCACCAGGCAGGGCAGGGTGAGCAGGATGCCCAGCTCGTCGAGCCGCCCGGCCAGCCGGTGCAGCTCGGGCAGCACGTCGTCCCGCCGGGAGGCGAGGGTCGCGCACACCGTCGCCGCGTAGGCCACGATCTCGCCGTAGATGCCGCGGGTGCCCGCGTACGGGGCGCGCGCCACGGCCAGGAGCCGGGCCGACTCGGCGTGCTGCCCCAGCTCGGCCGCCGCGGCCGCCGCAGTGGCCGAGGCCCAGGCGGTCCGGCGCCCCGGACCGACCGGGTGCGCGTCGGTGGTCCGGCGGGCCGCCGCCACGGCGCCGGGGAAGTCACCGGCCAGCCAGCGGACGAAGACCTCCAGGGGAAGCGGCGGTTCCTCGGGGGCGAGCTCCCGGGCCTCCTCCACCCGGGGCAGCGCCTCGTCGACCCGGCCGGCGACCACCAGCAGCTGGGCCTCGTTGTGCAGGGCCATGGAGAGCCGGTATCGGCTCCCGTCCGCGCGGGCCATGGCGCTGCTCTCCCGCAGCGCGGCCCGGCCGACGTCGAGCTCACCGGAGATCGTGGCGGTCAGCCCCAGCGTGCGCAGGGCCCGGCCGAGGACGACCCGGTCCCCCAGCGCGCGGGCACGCTCGACCACCCGGGCCGAGGACTCCCGGAGCGCCGGCGCGGAGCTGCCCGCGAGGTGACGGATCCAGGCCAGCTCGTGTCCGGCCAACAGCGAGCCCCTGGTGTCGCCCGCGGCGGTGAACAGCTCGGCCGCCTCCGCGCACAGCCGCTCCGCGCGGCCGAGGTCGCCGTCCCCCCAGGCCAGGAAGCTGGCCAGCCGGAACCGCACCTGCGCGCGGGGGCGCGGGTCGGGCACGTCGGCGAGCGCGGCGTCCATCGCCTGGAGCGCGCCGATCCCGGCGGGTGCGTGCTCGTCGGCGCGGTGGTCGAGCACCCACTCGGCGTCCCACCGCAGCGCGTCCACGACGGCCACCCAGCGGGGGTCCCCGGCGGGGAGGAGCTCGACCAGCGCCCCGAGGACGGCCAGGGCCTCGGGGAACGCGCCGGCCGACTCCGCGCGCCGCTCGGCCTCGATGAGGACGCCGACGGCCTCGTCGTCGTCCGCTCCCGCCGATCGGGCGAAGTGCGGTGCCGCCTCCCCCACGCGGCCGGCGCCGAGCAGCACCCGGCCCACCTGGCGGTGCAGCAGGCGGCGGCGCGCCGCGCCGATCCGCCGGTAGACGGCCTCGCCCAGCAGGGGGTGGGCCGGCTCGTAGGACAACCGCAGGCCCCGCTCCTCCTCGGTGACCAGGTCGGCCCGCACCAGCGACTCCAGCGTGCCGGCCAGCGTCGCCGGCTCGGACCCGGCGAGCGCGACCAGGCTGCGCAGGTCGGTGCGCCGGCCGAGGACCGCCAGCAGCTCCAGCAGCGCGACGGCGTCGGGGGCCAGCCGGGCGAGGTCGAGCTCCACCCGCTCGGCCAGGGACGCCGGCAGCCGCGGCAGCTCCGGTGCGGCCAGGTCGGCGCCCTCGGCGCACAGCGCGCGCAGCAGCTCGATCGCCGCGAACGGGTTGCCGCCCGAGCGCCGGGCCAGCCAGTCGGGGAGCGCCGCCGGGACCGGCGTCCCCGGGCCGAGGACCGCCGCGGCGAGGTCGGGAAGCGTCGCGGCCGGGAGCGGCGGGACCGGCAGCCGGCGCAGCAACCCATCCTGCTCCAGCCCCAGCAGCACCCGGCCCAGGCCCGGCTCCGCACGCAGCGGAGCCGGCCGGGCCGTCGCCAGGGCCAGGACCGCGGCGTCGGCGCAGCCGTAGGCCACCGAGTGCAGCGCCTCCAGCGACGAGGCGTCGGCCAGGTGCAGGTCGTCGAAGCGGAGGACGACGGGACGCTCGGCGGCCAGGCTGCGCAGCACCGCGGGAAGCGCCGCCATCAGCCGCGGGCGGGACGGAGTCCCCGCGGGCCGGGCGCCCGTGGCCGCGGCGACGCTCCGCAGCAACGGGGCGAGGTCGGCCTCCGAGCCGGCGCAGTGCCGGGCGACGTCGGCGGCGGGCAGTCCGCGCAGGTGGCGCTCCAGCGCCTCGGTCCACAACCCGAACGGCGCGGTCGACCCCAGGGGGAACGCCCGCGCGGCCAGGTCGGCGACGTCCGGACGGCGGGCCACCAGCTCGGCGGCGAGCCGGCTCTTGCCCACTCCGGCCTCGCCGGTGAGCAGCAGGCCCCGCCACTCACCGCGGGCGGCGCATGCCAGCTCGCGGGTCAGCAGCGCGAGCTCGTCGGTGCGGCCGACCAGCCGCGGACCGCGGGCAGACCGTCGCACCGCCATCCCGGCCCCCATCCGCAGGCGTCGTTCGGCGTCCAGGGTTCTCCCCCGCCGGGCCCGTGTCAGCCCCCGGCGCGCTGCCGGTCGGGGCCGGCGTGCTCCCGGTCGGCGGCTCCGGTCGGGGGGCTCATTCCGTACCGGTGAGCGCGGTCGAGGGCAGCCAGTCGGCGTCGAGCAGCTCGGCGACCTCCTGCAGGGACGACGTGTCCGCCCCCGCGGTGGAGCCGCTGACCGCCAGCCGCTCCACCATCACGCGGGCGACCTGCTCCTCGACGGTGTCCTCGGCGAACGCGACCCGCCACGGCGAGACCTGCCCGTCCCGGTGGGTGCGGCCGGTGACCTGCCGGGCCTGGATGCCGGAGAAGCGCGGCTGGTGGAACAGCCCGACCCGCGGCGTGGCCGCTGCGGTGGACCCGTTCGGCAGCAGCTCACCCGCGTGGAGGCTGATCGAGGCGGTCACCGTGAACACGCACACCGGCGCGGCTCCGGTCTGGAAGCGCAGCCGCTCGGCCTCGACGTCGAACCGGTCGCGGCCGTAGATAGCGGCCACGGCGATCCCCGAGTCCAGCAGCGCCTCGCGGATCGGGTCGGCCGCGGTCTCCACGAACTCCACCGAGACGGCGACCTGCCGCTCGGCCTCCACCTGCGCCTTGACCCAGTCCACGGTCGCCTGGGCGCGGATGAGCCCGGCCTTCTGCCGGAACCGCAGCAGCGCCGCCCGGCCCCGCGCGGTCTGCCGGCCGCGGCGGGCCAGCTGCATCTCGGCGCGGAACTCCTGCCACTCGGACTCGTAGGCGACCCGCTCGGCCGGCGTCAGCGCCACCGGCGTCCCGGTGACCGACACCGGGCCCCACGGCGCCGGCCGGTGCAGCGTCGCTGGCGGGGTGCCCTCGGCGAGCCAGCCCTGCAGCCGGGCGAGGTCGGCGCGGCGGCGGTCGGCGTCCTCGGTCCAGGCCCAGCCGTACCGGCCACGTTCCACGTGGAACCCGTGCTCGGCGAGCCTCGCGGGCAGGTCGGCCCACGCGCGCAGCGGCTCGCCGTGCCGCTGGGCGAACTGCGGCGCCAGGTAGGGGAGCTCCAGCGGCGTGTGGGCCGGGGTGGCGGTGGCCGCGATGACGAACGGCGCGTCCTTCACCCGGCCGGCGCCGGAGACGGCCTTCCAGTGCTTCCACCGCTGCGTGGTCGTGTGCCGGACCATGTGCGCCTCGTCGGCGATGACGACGTCGAACCGGAGCTTGCTGACCTTGGCCAGCCGGTCCCAGGTGGTCACGCACCAGCGCAGCCCGCCGTCGCCGAAACCGGCGATGGACCGGGTCCAGTGCGGGATGGTGATGGCGGCCGGGCGGTCGGCGACCACGAGCACGGTGCGACCGCCGCGCTGGCCCGCGACCTCGCGGGCGGCCAGGACGGCGGTGCCGGTCTTGCCCACCCCGGGGTCGTCGCCCAGCAGGAACACCCGGTGGCCCGCCTTCGCCGACGCGGCGATCGCGGCAGCGCCGGAGAGCTGCTCGTCCCGCGGCTGCATCGCACGGCCCGCGGGGACCGGGCGTGGGGTGGCGTTGAGCTCGTCCTCGAGGAAGCGCTCGAAGGTGTACGGCGGCGGGTCGTAGGGCGCCAGCTCCGGCGGCAGTTCCCGGCCGACGTACATGTGCGCCTGCAGGTCCGGGCGCCACTGGGCTCCGGGCGCCGGCGCGCGGAACGGGACGGCGAGCACCCACACCCGCTCCCCCGGGCCGGCGACCGGGCGCTCCGGGGCGGGCTTCGCGGGGCGGCGAGCCGGCGCGGCGCGGCGGGTGCCGCTGCGGGTGGTGCTGCTGCGGGTGGTGCTGCTGCGGGTGGTGCTGGTCGAGCGGCTCGTCGTCCGGCGGCGCCGTCCGGGCATGGGTGTGCTCCCCCTTCGTCCCCGGCACGCTAGAGCGCGGCTCCCGCCCCGACCGGCAGGCCGCCCGGCACGTCGTCCCCGGATCGCGGGGTCGGTCTCCGCCTCCGGCCGTGTGCGGTCGCCGCCGGGCCTCTGGTGGAATCCCCAGGTGACCGAGAACGCCGAGGAACGGCTGCATGCCCGGACGCTGGGCGAGGCCGGCCCCCGGGTCGTCTTCGTGCACGGGTTGTTCGGCCAGGGCAAGAACTGGACGACGATCGCCAAGGGCCTCTCCGGCGACCACCGCGTCACCCTCCTGGACCTGCCCAACCACGGGCACTCGCCGTGGACCGAGCGGGTCGGCTACCTCGACATGGCGCGCATGGTCGCCGACGAGCTGCGGTCGTTCGGGGAGCCGGTCACCCTCGTCGGTCACTCGATGGGCGGCAAGGTCTCGATGCAGGTCGCCCTGCGGCACCCGGAGCTGCTGCGCGCGCTGGTCGTCGTCGACATCGCCCCCAGCGAGTACCCGGTCTCCGGCGGACGCACCGACGACCCCGACGAGGAGGCCTCCCCGTTCGCCGCGTACATCGCCGCGATGCGGGAGATGGACCTCGGCTCGCTGCGGAGCCGTGAGGAGGCCGACGCCGCGCTGCGTGCCGCCGTCCCGAGCCGGATGGTCCGCTCGTTCCTGCTGCAGAGCCTGGTCCGTGAGGGGCTGGGTGCCGACGGTGGCTGGCGCTGGCGGCTGAACCTGGAGCTGCTGGAGCGCGACCTGGGTGAGCTGCGCGGCTTCCCCGAGCCGCCTCTGGGCGCGCGCTACGACGGCCCGGTGCTGTGGATCGCGGGGGCCGACTCGCACTACGTGCTGCCCGAGGACCGCCCGCGGATGGAACAGCTCTTCCCCACCACCCGGCTCGTGCGGGTCAAGAACGCCGGCCACTGGGTGCACTCGGAGCAGCCGCAGGTGTTCCTCGAGACGCTCAAGCGCTTCCTGGAGCGCGTGGAGGCCTGACACACCGCCGGCGCCCGGGAGCCTCGGGATTCCGACCGGCCGCCGCACGGAGCGCGGGGGTCGCCGCCTCGGAGGCGTCACGGGCCGGCCCTGCTGAGGACCTCGGTGCCGTCGGGCCGGGAGGTGCGCCAGCGGCTCGTACCGGGGTCGCGGGTGACGGCGAAGCCTTCCTCGTGGCAGGCGGTGTGGTGCCGTTCGCACAGCAGTGCGCCGTTGTCGCAGGAGGTCGGGCCGCCGAAGGCCCAGTGCACGACGTGGTGGACGTCGCACCACTCGGGCGGGGCGTCGCAGCCGGCGAAGACGCAGTGACCGTCGCGGACCTCGACGGACCGCCGGATCGACGCGGTGGCGGTGCGCTGGGCGCGGCCCACGTCGAGCGGCAGCCCGCCGGGCCCGGTGATGACCCGGGCGACGCCCGCGTCACAGGCCAGCCGCCGCGCGGTCTCGGGGGTGATCGGCCCCGCCCAGGCCAGCTCGCCGCCGGCGACCCCGGGGGCACCGCGGGCGGCGCACAGGGACTGCCAGTCGATGGTCACCCGCACGTGCGGTCGTTCCCCGCGCACGTCGGGCAGCCCGCCGCCGTCGAGGGCACCGCGAGCCAGGGCGACGAGGGCGTCGGCCTGCCGCTCCGCGTGGCAGCGGGTGTCACCGGCCGGGCGGTCGCCGTTCATGAGCGCGGCCAGCGCGGTGTGCACGTACTCGCCGCCGACCGGGTCCAGCTCACCGCGGACGTGCACCCGGCCGTCGAGGCCGGAGGCCATGGTGAACCGCCGCTGGGTGTCGGCCGCCTCGTCCAGAGCGCCGTCGGGATCGACCCCCGCCACCCAGCGGGCCACGCCGCGCGCCGTCTCGGTCGGGCCGGTCTCCCGGGCCAGTGCGGCCATGATGCGGTCGGTCTCCGCGAGCTCGATACCCGCCTCGGCGGCCTGGGCGATCCGGCGCGGGGTCACCGCGCGGGTGATCACGCGGACGTGGGTGGCGGTCAGCTGGCCGGCGGCGAAGGCCGCGGCCGTGGTCGGCAGCTGATCGAGGCGTCGGCCGGCGGACACGATCGCGGTCGCCTCCGCCGGGGCCAGGCGGCAGCTCCCGCGCAGCCAGGCCTTCATGGACACCGCGCCGTCGTGGCGGTGGGACTCTCGCCGGTCGGCCGCGCGCACGACCGACGTCAGTGCGGCGGCCACCCGGTTGGCGGCGGTGGAGAGCTCACCCACGAGGTCGAGCAGCGCGGCGTCGGACAGGCCGTCGAGGTCGGTCTCGGCCAGCCCGTCGAGGGCGGAGCGGAGTTCGGACACCTCGCCTCCTCCCTCGCGACGGCACCGGATCGACAGGTCGAGAGTAGGGCCGCGGTACGACGGGAAGCCCCAGCTCAGACGGGTTGTGGACGGAGGACGCACCTGTGGACGACGGCCCGCGTCGGAGTGCTCCGCCTGGTGGGATGGGCACGGCGGGAGGAGCCGAGATGACCTGCGGAACGGACGGCGAGACACCGTGCGAGGAGCACTCCTGGCGGGACCGACGACCGGGCACCGGTCGCGCCCGGTGCGGCCCACGGGCCAAGATCAGCGCATGACCGACCCCCTCGCCGGACAGCCGGCCCGGCCGAGCGACCTCATCGACGTGGCCTCGCTGGTCACCGCGTACTACACGCGGGAACCGGACCCGGCCGACCCGGCGCAGCAGGTCGCCTTCGGCACCTCCGGCCACCGCGGCTCCGCCTTCGACGGTGCGTTCAACGAGGCGCACATCCTCGCCACCACCCAGGCGATCTGCGAGTACCGGGCGGCCCAGGGCCACGACGGTCCCCTGTTCCTCGGCCGGGACACCCACGCGCTGTCCGAGCCGGCCTGGGCCAGCGCGCTGGAGGTCCTCGTCGCCAACGACGTGCAGGTCCTCGTCGACGCTGCTGACCGGTACACGCCCACGCCGGCACTCAGCCACGCGATCCTCACGGCCAACGAGGGGCGCACCTCCGGCCTCGCCGACGGCATCGTCGTCACCCCGTCGCACAACCCGCCCCGCGACGGCGGCTTCAAGTACAACCCGCCCTCCGGCGGCCCGGCCGACACCGACGCGACCAGGACCATCGCCGACCGGGCCAACGAGCTCCTCCGCGCCGGCCTGGAGGGCGTCGCGCGGATCCCGTTCACGCGGGCGCGGGCGGCGGCGCGCAGCCACGACTTCCTCGGCGCCTACGTCGACGACCTGCCGTCGGTGCTCGACCTCGACGCCGTCCGGGATGCCGGGGTGCGCATCGGCGCCGACCCGCTCGGCGGGGCGAGCGTCGACTACTGGGGGGCGATCGCCGAGCGGCACCGGCTGGACCTGACCGTGGTGAACCCGCTGGTCGACCCGACCTGGCGGTTCATGACGCTGGACTGGGACGGCAAGATCCGGATGGACTGCTCCTCGCCGAGCGCCATGGCCTCGCTGATCGGCAAGCGCGAGCAGTTCCAGGTCGCCACGGGCAACGACGCCGACGCCGACCGGCACGGCATCGTCACCCCCGACGGCGGGCTGATGAACCCCAACCACTTCCTCGCCGTCGCGATCTCCTACCTCTTCTCGCACCGGCCCGACTGGGGCGCGGACACCGCCGTCGGCAAGACGCTGGTGTCGTCGTCCCTCATCGACCGGGTCGTCGGCGGCCTGGGCCGGCGGCTGGTGGAGGTGCCGGTCGGGTTCAAGTGGTTCGTGCCCGGACTGCTCGACGGGTCGGTCGGCTTCGGCGGCGAGGAGTCGGCCGGCGCGTCGTTCCTGCGCCGGGACGGCCGGGTGTGGACGACGGACAAGGACGGCATCCTCCTCGCGCTGCTGGCCAGCGAGATCCAGGCGGTGACCGGCCGCTCACCGTCCCAGCTGCACGCCGAGCTGACCGCGCAGTACGGGGAGTCGAGCTACGCCCGCATCGACGCCCCCGCCACCCGCGAGCAGAAGGCCCAGCTCGGCAAGCTGTCGCCGGAGGACGTCACCGCCACCGAGCTGGCCGGTGAGCCGATCACCGCCAAGCTCACGCGCGCACCCGGCAACGACGCCGCGATCGGTGGGCTGAAGGTGGTCACCGAGAACGCCTGGTTCGCCGCCCGGCCCTCGGGCACCGAGGACGTCTACAAGGTCTACGCGGAGTCCTTCCACGGCCCCGACCACCTCGCCCAGGTACAGGAGGAGGCCCGCGCCGTCGTCACCGCCGCCCTCGGCGGCTGAGCAGTGGCGGGCGGAGCGTGGGCTGCCGAGGGCCTTCGGCGCCCGGCGCCCCAGGCCGGCCACGCGCGACGAGCGGCGGATTCCCCGGCGACCGACGACGATCAGGGGATGGCCGAGGGTCTGGACGTCGTGGGGCTGGTGCGGGAACTGGTGGGCCGGACGACGGTCTCGGGGGACGCCGTCGCCCAGCGCGACGTGCTGGGCGTCCTCGCCGACGTGCTCCGCCAGCGTGCCCCGCACCTGCAGGTGACCGCGGGCCGCGACCCCGACCACCCCTGGACGCTGCTGCGGACCCCGGCCGACCCCGACCGCCGCCAGCTCCTGCTGGCCTGTCACGTCGACACCGTGCCGGTGCCCGACCCCGGCGCCTGGCAGCGCGACCCCTTCGGCGCGGACCTCGAGGAGGGCCGGGTGTGGGGCCGCGGCGGGAGCGACATGAAGGCCGGCGTGGTCGCGGCGGCCGCGGCGCTGGCGGCCGCCGACCCCGAGGTCCCCGTCGCGCTGCTGCTCACCAGCGACGAGGAGATCGGCTCGAAGGGAGCCGCCGCCGCGGCCGCCGCGGTCGCCGACCAGTCGGTGGGGGCAGTCATCGTCCCGGAGGCCACCGGCAACCAGGTCGTCCTCGGGCACAAGGGGGCGCTCTGGCTCGCCGTCCGGACGGCGGGGCGGGCGGCGCACGGCAGCACGCCCGAGCGCGGGCACAACGCCGTCCTGGACCTCGTGGCGGTCCTCGGGCGGGCCGGCGGTGCGCTGCCGCTGCGCGGCGACCCGTTCCTCGGTACCGAGACGTGGAACCCCGGCGTGGTCGCGGGGGGCACGGTGCCGAACGTCGTCCCCGACCGCGCCGAGGTCGTGGTCGACATGCGCACGGTCGCCGACGGCGCGCCGTTGCTCGCCTGGTGGCGGGACCAGCCCGAGGTGGCCGACGTCGACGTCCGCGTGGACCTGCCACCCGTCGGCACCCCCGCCGACGACCCGTGGGTGGCCTCCCTGCCCGCCCCCGTGCTGCCCACGCCGGCCACCTACTTCACCGACGCTTCGGTGCTCGGGCAGGTGGTGGGCGGCGCGCCCATCGTGGTGTGGGGGCCAGGGACCCCTGCGGTGATGCACGCCGTCGACGAGTACGTGGAACTCGCCGAGCTCGAGCAGGCGGCGGCCGCGTTCACCGACGTCGTCGGCCGCTGGCGCGGCTGAGAGCGGACCCCGCCGAGGGCCGGGGGCTCAGCGCCGGCGCGCGGCCTTGTCGGCGTACATGGCCTCGTCGGCCTCGCGTACCAGCAGCTCGAACGCCAGCTCCGGGTCGGTCCCGCCGGCGACCGTGCCGATCCCGATGCTCATGCTCAGCGGGATGGTCTCCGTCTCGACCCGCAGGGGCTCGGTGACGGTGTGCCGCAGCCGCTCGGCCAGCGCCTCGGCGTCCGCGCGCTCGCTGTTCTCGCACACGATGCTGAACTCGTCCCCGCCCACGCGGGCGGCGGTGTCGCTGGCCCGCAGCACCGAGGTCAGCCGCTCGGCGAACGCGACCAGCACCGCGTCGCCGACCGGGTGGCCGTACTCGTCGTTGATCTCCTTGAAGCCGTCGAGGTCGATGCCGAGCAGACAGGTGGGCGTGCGCTCGCGGTGCCCGCGCTCCAGGGCGTGCCGCAGCCGGTCGCTGAAGAGGATGCGGTTGGGCAGGCCGGTGAGCGGGTCGTGCAGCGAGCGGTGGACCAGCGCGGCCTCGAGCGCCTTGCGCTCGGTGATGTCCTCGACGATCGCCACCACGTGGGGCGGGTCCCCCTCCGGCGTCTCGGCCACCCACGAGGAGGTGACCTGCACCGGCACCACGCTGCCGTCCTGGCGGACCAGCCTGGTCTCGTGCCGCATCGTGCGGCGCCGCTCGACCAGCTCGGAGTAGGCCTCGGCCGTGCTCGGCGCGTCCTCCGGGTGGATGAGCTCGAGCACCGAGCAGCCGTAGAGGTCGTCGGTGTTGCGGCCGAGCATGGCGCCGAAGGCGGGGTTGGCGTCGACCACGTGGCCGGACGGCGTGGCGAGGACGATGCCCATGGGGGCGTTGGCGAACGCGCTCCGGCGGTCCGCCGGTGGCAACGTGCCGGCGTTCGTCACATCCCACCTCCGTGCCGGACATTCTGCGCAGAACAGGGGCCAGTTGCTGCAGGTTCTCGACCTGGAGTGCCCCGGACGGTTCCACGTGGAACCTCCCGGCGGGGGAGGATGGGGCGTGCAGCGTGGCGTGGTCCGACGAGGGGAGCTCCCGTGAACGAGTTCGACCTGGTGCTGCCGGCCGCCGTGGACGTCCGCGAGGTGGGCATGCGCGACGGGCTCCAGCTGGAGGCGCCGGTGCCGCTGGAGGCCAAGCTGCGGATGCTGGAAGCCCTGGTGGCGACAGGGGTGCGGCGCATCGAGGCGACGTCGTTCGTCTCGCCGAAGGCCGTCCCGGCGCTCGCCGACGCCGACGCGGTCGCCGCCGAGCTCTCCCGGTGGGGCGGCGTCCTCTGGTCGGCCCTCGTGGCCAACCCCCGCGGCGCGACCCGGGCGGTGGACGCGGGCATGTCGAACCTGGAGTACGTCGTCTCGGCCTCCGACGGCCACAGCCGGGCCAACGCGGGGCGCTCCACCGCCGAGGCGGTCGGGGCGGTGGCGGAGATCGCCGGCCTCGCCCACGGCGCGGGCGGCTCGCTCGAGGTCGTCATCGCCACCGCCTGGGACTGCCCCTTCGACGGCCGCACGCCGATCGGCCGGACGGTCGACGTCGCCCGGGCCGCGGTCACCGCCGGGGCCGACCAGCTCTGCCTGGGCGACACCATCGGGACGACGACGCCGCTGCGGGTGGTCCAGCTCCTCGACGCCGTCCGTCGGGCGTGCCCCGGCATCGCGGTCGGCGTCCACTTCCACGACACCCGTGGCACCGGGCAGGCCAACGCGCTGGCCGCCGTCCAGGCCGGGGTCACCCAGCTCGACTCGTCGGTCGGCGGTCTGGGCGGCTGCCCGTTCGCGCCCGGCGCGAGCGGCAACATCGCCACCGAGGAGCTGGTCTACATGCTCGAGGAGTCCGGCGTGCGCACCGGGATGGACCTCGACGCGGTCCTGGCCGCCGCGCGGGTGACCGAGGACGCCGTCGGGCACGAGCTGCCCAGTTCGCTCTACCGGGCGGGCGGCCGTTCGGTCCCCCGCAACGCCGCGACCGTTGCCTGAGGCCGGCTCAGGCCGGCCCGAGGACACGTGGGCCGGCTCGCCGCACCCGTGGTTGGGTGGGGTCATGAGCGAGGTCGACCCCGGCACGGAGGGCGCGGTCGAGGTCATCGACCAGAAGGTCATGCGCGAGGTGCTCGGACACTTCGCCTCCGGGGTCACCGTGGTCACCGCCCTGGCCGAGGACGGTCCGGTCGGCTTCACCTGCCAGTCGTTCAGCTCGCTGTCGCTGGACCCGCCGCTCGTGGTGTTCGCCCCCGCCCGCACGTCGCGCACCTGGCCGCGGCTGCGGGACATCGGCCGCTTCTGCGTCAACGTCCTCGCCGAGGACCAGCACGACCTCTCGGGCACCTTCGCCCGCTCGGGCGTGGACAAGTTCGCCGGGGTGCACTGGCGTCCGAGCCGGCAGGGGCAGCCGGTGCTCGACGACGTCGTGGCCTGGATCGACTGCGAGCTGTGGGCCGAGTACGACGGCGGCGACCACACCTTGGTCGCCGCCCGCGTGCTGGACCTCGGCGCCGACGGGCGGCGGCGCCCGCTGTTGTTCCACCGCGGGGCCTACGGGCTGCTCGCGGGGACCGACGGCTGAGCGCCGTCGGCAGAAGCGGACGGCTGAGCGCCGTCAGCCGGACCGGACGGTTGACCGACGTCAGCCGAACCGGACGGCGATCAGCGCGACGTCGTCGCGGCCGTCGAGGCCCGCGGCCACCGCGGCGTCGCACAGCTGTCGGGGCGTCGCCTCGGGCGGGCTGGCGGCCAGCCGGGTGACCAGTTCGGCGACGCCGCGGTCGAGGTCCTCCCCCGGCCGCTCGATGAGCCCGTCGGTGTAGCCGAGCAGGGTGGTGCCCGGGGGGACGTCGAGCACCGTCGACGGCCGCCGGGCACCGCCGTCGACGCCGACCAGCAGCCCGGCCACCTCGTCCAGCACCCGCACCGCGCCGTCCGCCCCGCGCAGCAGCGGCGGCGGGTGGCCGGCGCTGGCCAGGTGCACCCGCCACGCCCCGCCGGGCTCGGCCGGCGGGACCGCCCGCGCGTAGACCAGCGTGGCCATCGAGGCCACGCCCAGCCCCTGCACCAGCCGGTCGACCCGGGCCAGGACGATGCCCGGGTCGGGGTCGGGCGCCTCCCAGACGCAGGCCCGGATGAGCCCGCGCAGGTGGCCCATCGCGGCCGCCGCGGCGATGTCGTGCCCGACGACGTCGCCGATCACCACGCCGACCGAGCCGTCGGGCAGGTGCAGCAGGTCGTAGAAGTCACCGCCCACGTCCGCGGCCTCGGAGGCGCTGACGTAGTGCGCGGCGGCCTCGATGCCCGGGATCTCCGGCAGCTGCGGCAGCAGGGAGCGCTGCAGGGTGTCGGCGACCGTGTGCTCCTGCTGGTAGAGGCGCACGTTGTCCATGGCCAGCGCCGCGCGGCGGGCGAGGTCCTCGGCGAGGTCGACGTCGTCCTGGGTGAACGGCCGACCGGCGGCGGTGCGGCCGAGCAGGATCGCGCCGCGGGTGCGGCGGCGGGCGACCATCGGCACCGCCAGCAGCGACCTCCCGCCGATCCGGGCGAAGGCCTCCCGGGCGGCGTCGCTGGCGAGCAGCTCCTCCGTCTGCTCGTCGGCGTGCTGCACGACGACGGGCCGGGAGGTGCTGATGCTGCGGCGGGTCGGGGAGCCGGGGGGCAGGTGGGGGGCGTGCACCGTGCTCAGCAGGCGCAGCTCCTCCTCGCGGCCCTCACGGTGCCGGAACGCGGTGCGGAGGACCGCGCCGGTGTCGTCGACGAGGGTGATGAACACCCAGTCGGCCACCAGGGGCACGCACAGCCGGGCCAGCCGGTCGAGCAGGTCGGTGAGGTCCAGGGTGGCGATCAGCGTGCTGGTCGCCTCGGCCATCAGCGCCAACCGGGTCTGTGCGCGCTCGGCCTCCGCGCGCGCCTTCTCGGCCTCCGCGCGCGCCTTCTCGGCGTCGGCGCGCGACTGCTCGGCCGTGGCTCGGGCGAGCTCGGCCTCCTGGCGGGCGATCTGCTCGGCCGCGAAGGCGGCCTCGCGCTGGCGCTCGACGCGCACCCGCTCGGTGACGTCGGTCTGCACGCCGACGAAGCTGACGAGGGTCCCCTCGCCGTCGAACACCGGGCTGATGGAGAGCTGGTTCCAGAACGCCGTGCCGTCGGCGCGGTAGTTGAGCAGCGTCGTGGTGACGGTGCGCTGGGCGGTGATGGCCGCGCGGACCTCCGCGACCGCCTCCGGGTCGGTCGCCGGGCCCTGCAGGAACCGGCAGTTGCGGCCGACCGCCTCCTCGTACCCGTAGCCGGTGATCCGGGTGAACGACGGGTTGACCCAGATCAGCGGGTTGTCCGGCTCCTGTGGATCGGAGATGGTGAAGGCGATGTCGGTGGCGACCACCGCCCGCTCCCGCAGCGCCTGCAGGTAGCGGTCGGGGTCGGCCTCGGCGCCGCCGGGGTCGACCTCCAGGAAGACGACGAGGGAGAGCTGCTGTTCGCTGCCCGGCCGGGAAAGCGGGAAGCCGGTCACCCACAGCAGGTGCTCGCGACCGCCCTCGACCGCCGCGCGGTCGGCCTCGGTGCTGCGCCCCGGCGTGAGGCGGACCGCCTCGCCGTTGACCGGCTGTCCCTGGGCGACCAGCGACAGCGGCCCGGTGGTACTGGCCAGGGGCCGGCCGCCGAGGTCGGTCAGGCCCGCCGAGCCGCCCCAGGTGTCGACGTCGACCGGCAGCGAGACGTTGCCGGCCATCTGGACCGCCTTGGTGTTGGCGTAGATGACCGAACCGGCCTCCCGGTCGATGACCAGGACGGCCACCGGCACGTCGGCCAGGACGCCGGGCAGTGCCGCCGACGCGGTGCCGGAGCACTCGTGCTCGGAGACGACGGCGGTGGCGGCGCTCACGATGCCGGCCTGCCGGGGGTCGCTGACGTCGTCGGGCGGGTGGGTGGGCGCCTGGGGGCGGGCGTCCCGGTCGGCCGGCACGACACGACAGTAGCCGCGGCTCGCACGGGGCGGCCACCACCACGTCGGCGCTGACCTGCGGTTCCACCCGGCAGGTGTGGGCGGGCGTCCGGCGGGAACCCAGCAGCGGGGCACGTCGTGTCCCACGTGGAGGGAGACGATCGCCATGGGACTGCTCGACCGGCTCTTCGGCCGCCGCCGGCCCGCCCACGACCAGGGGTACGGCCGCGGGTACGAGGGCTACGAGGCGCCGCCACCGCCACCGCCGCCGCCCGCCGGCCGCTCGGACGACGAGCGGGCCATCGAGCGCTACCGCTACCTGCTGCGGACCGCGCCGCCGGACAAGATCGAGGAGGCGCACGCCGAGGCGTTCGGGCAACTCACCCCCGAGCAGCGGCGGCAGGTCCTCGACCAGCTCGCCGCGGCCGGTGAGCGGGCGCACGGCGACGACCCGCGCAGCCTCGCCCGCGCCGCCACCCGGGCGGAGATGCGCCACCCCGGCACTCTCGAGCGCGCCTTCGGCGGCTACGGCCCGGGGTACGGCGGGGGCCCGGGGTACGGGCCGGCGTACGGCGGGGGCTACGGCGGCGGGTTCGGCGGGCCCAGCTTCGGCAGCATGATGGGCGCCAGCCTGTTGGGCACCGTCGGCGGCCTGGTCGTCGGGACCGCG
Source organism: Geodermatophilus sp. SYSU D00697 (assembly GCF_054050175.1). Taxonomy (NCBI): domain Bacteria; kingdom Bacillati; phylum Actinomycetota; class Actinomycetes; order Geodermatophilales; family Geodermatophilaceae; genus Geodermatophilus; species Geodermatophilus sp. SYSU D00697. Next base: position 16,164 of record NZ_JBJGYV010000005.1, on the reverse strand, counting down.
GTGGCCGACGCCCTGTTCGACACCGGGCTGGGCGACGGCGGCCTGTTCGGCGGCGGGGACGAGGAGGCCTACGCCGCGGGTCACGCCGACGGGGCCGAGGGCGACTACGGCGGCGACCCCGGTGGTGACTTCGCCGGCGGCGCGCAGGGCGACTACGGCGGCGACATGGGCGGCGGGGACTTCGGCGGCGACTTCGGCGGGGACTTCGGCGGCGGCGGGGACTTCTGAGTCCCGGCGAGGCGGCGGCCGGTCAGCGGGGGGTGCCCTCCCGCGTGGCCGCCGCCCGTCGCCGCAGCCACAGCAGGCCGACCACCGGCAGCACCAGCGGGATGAACAGGTAACCCCGGCCGTAGGCCGACCAGACCGTCTCGTCGGGGAAGGCCGCCGGGTCCAGCAGGGACAGCGTCCCCACCACCAGCACCCCGGCCAGCTCGATCGAGATGGCGGTCAGGGCGGTGCGCCGGCCGCCGCGGGCCAGCGCCACCGTGGCGACGAGGTAGACGACCGCGGCCAGCGCGGACAGCAGGTAGGCCACCGGCGCCTCGGCGAACCGCGTCGACAGCTGGACGGCCGCCCGCGCCCCGGCGGCGAGGGTGAACACGCCGTAGACGGCGACCAGCACGCGCCCCGGGCCCCCGCCGGTCGAGGTCGCCGCGTCCTGCCCCGCGCCGTCGACGCCCCGTCGTCCCGGATCAGCCACCCGTCGCCTCCCACAGCTGCAGCAACCGCCAGATCATGACCCCCACCGCGGCGGCGGCGACCGCCAGCACCGTGCCGGCCCAGCGGGTCGGCTCCGAGCGCGCCCAGAGCCCGCCGGCCACCGGCAGCAGCGCGACGCCGGCCAGGTAGCTCAGGAAGGTGGGGGTGTCGGCCGGGCGCTCACCGCGCACCAGCAGGACGACGGCGAGCACCACCTGCACCAGCAGGACCACCTCCAGCAGCGCGGTCGCCCACAGGTGCAGCAGGCCGATCCGGCGGCGCGCGAGGGTCGAGGCGAGGCCCGCCAGGGCCACCGCGGCGGCGAGCACGGTGACCGCCACGACCAGCACCGGCGTCACCGGGGGGACCTCGCGGGAACGGCGCTGGGCACGGATGCCATCCTCGCGCCCAGGGGGAACGTCCCGGGCACCGCCCTCGGCCGGGACGGACACCACGGGGGCGCGCCCGGTGACGGGCGTGCCGAAAGGACCGCCATGACCGTCCGCGATCTGGTCGTCGATCTCTTCTCCGAGCACCTGGACGCCGTGACCGACCAGCCCGTGCGCCTCCGGGCCCTGGTGACCCTGCTCGAGGCCTTCGAGGTCGCGGAGCCCACCACCCGCATGACGACGGCCGCCCTGCGCCGGTCCGGGTGGCTGGCCGCCTCCCGCCGCGGCCGCGAGACGCTCTACACGCCGACCGACGACCTGCGGGCCGCAGTCCGTGCCCGGTGGGCCCGGCTCGACGAGCGGCTGGGGCCCTGGGACGGCCGCTGGCGGATGGTCATCTACACGGTGCCCGAGACCGACCGGTCGGCCCGGGAGCGGGTGCGGCGCACGCTCACCCGTCACGGGTTCGGCCCGCTGGCCCCGGCCACCTGGCTGTCCCCGCACAAGGTCGCCCTGGACGACGTCCGCACCGAGCTGGCGCGGGAGCCGCTGAGCCGGCTGGACCTGCTCACCGCCCAGGTGACCCAGGAGACCGGCGGCTCGGACACCGAGCTGGCCGCCCGGTGCTGGGACCTGCAGGGGGTCGCCGCCGCCTACCGCCGGGTGATCGACGGCATCCGCGCCGTGCTGGCCGGCCCCGCGCCCGACGGGGTCTCGGCACTGGTGACCCACCTGCGGGTCCTCGCCGAGATCCGCCGGGTGGGCGTCAGCGACCCGATGCTCCCCGACGCGCTGCGGCCGCCGGGCTGGCCCGGTGCGGAGCTGTGGGAGGCCTGGCAGGAGCTCTGCGCCCGGCTGCACGGCCCGGCGCGCGAGCACGTGGCCGCGCTGGTCACCGAACGGTCGGACGGGTCGGGCGAGGAGCAGCCCTGGCCGGCTCAGCGGTGCACGGTGGACATGTCCGGGTAGCGGTCCCCGGCGGTGGCGCCGGCGGGGGCGGCCTCGTCCAGCCGGCGCAGGTCGTCGTCGGAGAGCCGGACGTCGGCGGCGGCGGCGTTCTCCTCGAGGTAGGCCACCCGCTTCGTGCCGGGGATCGGCACGATGGTCGGGAAGCCCCCGCGGTCGCTCTGCGCCATCACCCAGGCCAGCGCGAGCTGTGTCGCGGTGACGCCCTTCTCGTCGGCGACCTCGCGGACCCGGTCGACCAGCTCGAGGTTGCGCACGAAGTTCTCGCCCTGGAAGCGCGGGTTGCGCCGGCGGAAGTCGTCGGGGGCCAGGTCGTCGATGCTGCGGATCTGCCCGGAGAGGAAGCCGCGGCCGATCGGCGAGTAGGCGACGAAGCCGATGCCGAGCTCGGCGCAGGTGGCCAGGACGCCGTCGTCCTCGGGGTCGCGGGTCCACAGCGAGTACTCGGTCTGCACGGCCGTCACCGGCGTGACGGCGTGCGCGCGGCGGATGGTCTCCGGCGCGGCCTCGGAGATGCCGAGGTGGCGGACCTTGCCCGCCTCGACCAGCTCGCGCAGGGCGCCCCAGGTGTCCTCGACGGGCACGGTCGTGTCGACCCGGTGCTGGTAGTAGAGGTCGATGACGTCGACGCCCAGCCGCTGCAGGGAGGCGTCGCAGGCACTGCGGACGTAGTCCGGCCGGCCGTTGATCCCGCGGAAGGAGCCGTCCTCGCCGCGCTCGTTGCCGAACTTGGTGGCGAGGACGACCTCGTCGCGGCGACCGGCGATCGCCGCGCCCACCAACCGCTCGTTGGTGAACGGGCCGTACATGTCGGCGGTGTCGAGGAACGTGACGCCGAGGTCCAGGGCGCGGCGGATGGTCCGCTCGGCCTCGGCCTGGTCACCGGTGCCGTAGAACTCGCTCATCCCCATGCAGCCCAGCCCCTGGGCGGACACGGTCAGGTCTCCGAGGGTGCGCTTCTCCATGTCCCTCCCCTGCCCCTGCTGCCCGCCCGACAACCGGCGGCCGGTGACCCGGTTGACAGCGGTGACGGGTGGTGTGACAAGTTAGGCCGCCCTCAGTTAGCCAAGCCTTCCCTCAGGAGCACGATGCGCACCGCCGCCCGGCCGCTGGCCGCCCTCTCCCTCACCGTGGCCACCGCCCTGTCGCTCAGCGGGTGCGGCGAGGGCGAGGACACCGCCGAAGCCGGGACGGCGGCAGCCGAGACCGTCTCCTTCACGTGGGACCGGAACACCGCCGCCGAGGACGAGGAGCCCGTCCTCGAGGAGACCACGGTCGACGTCCCGAAGGACCCCGAGCGGATCGTCGTCTTCGACATGGCCAGCCTCGACACCATCGGCGCGCTCGGCGGCGAGGTCGCCGGCGCCCCGCTCGACTCGGTGCCGGGCTACCTCGAGCAGTACCTGGCCGACGACGCCTTCAACGCCGGCACCCTGTTCGAGGCCGACCTCGTCGAGATCGAGTCGCAGCAGCCCGACCTGATCGTGATCGGCGGCCGCTCCTCGGCGCTGTACGAGGACCTCAGCGAGATCGCCCCGACCGTCGACCTGGGCCTGCGCGGCTCGTACACCGAGACCCTCGAGCGCAACGCCACCTTCCTCGGCGAGGTGCTCGGTGCCGAGGACGAGGCGGCCGCGGCGATCGACGAGGTCGAAGCGGGCATCGAGGAGGCGAAGGCCGCCACGGCCGAGGCGGGCACGGGCCTGGGCATCATGGTCTCCGGGGGTGAGCTCAGCGCGATGGCCCCGGCGGGCGAGGACGCGTCCGGGCGCGGCGCGCGCGGCGGGCTGATCTACGACGCCTTCGGCGTGCAGCCCGTGGTCGAGGACATCCAGGCCGCCACGCACGGCGAGCCGGTCTCCTTCGAGTTCCTGCTCGAGACCAACCCCGACCACCTGTGGGTCGTCGACCGCGACGCCGCCACCGGTGAGGAGGGTGCGCAGGCGGCCGCGGCGGTCCTCGACAACGACATCGTCGAGCAGACGACCGCGTTCCAGAACGACCAGATCCACTACCTCGACCCGGTGGCCTGGTACGTCGTCTTCGGCGGCATCGACACCACGAAGATCATGATCGACGACGTCCTGCAGATCGCTGCGTGACCAGGTCGCACCTGTACGAGCACCCCTCCCGTCCCCTGTGACGGCGCTCGACACGACCCCGACGAGCACCCCTGCCCGCGTGCGGCCCGGCCGCACCTGGGTGGGGGTGCTCGTCGGCGTCCTCCTCGCGGTCCTGGCGCTCGCGAGCCTGTTCGTCGGTGTGTCCGACGTGTCCCTGGGGTCGGTCCTCGCCGGCGGGCCGGAGAGCAACGCGGCCTTCCTGCTCGTGGCCAGCCGCATCCCCCGCACCGTCGCCGTGGTCCTCGTCGGCGCCTCCCTGGGCATCGCCGGGCTGATCATGCAGATGCTCGTCCGCAACAAGTTCGTGGAGCCCGGCACGACCGGCGTCAGCGAGTTCGCGACCCTCGGCATGCTGGTCACGATCGTGTTCTCCCCGGGCATGGCCGTCATCGGGAAGATGGGTGTCGCCGCCGTCTTCGGCCTCGCCGGCACCTGGGTGTTCCTCCGCGTGGTGCGGGCCGTGCCCGTGCGCCAGCTCGTGCTCGTGCCGCTGGTCGGCATCATGCTCGGTGGTGTCGTGGGCGCGGCAACCACGTTCTTCGCCTACCGCCTGGACCTGCTGCAGTCCCTCGGGCAGTGGTCGCAGGGCAGCTTCGCCACGGTCATGCAGGGCCGCTACGAGTTCGTGTGGATCGCGGCGGCCATGGTCGCGGTCGCCTGGTTCGCCGCCGACCGCTTCAGCGTGATCGGGCTCGGTGAGGAGTTCGCGACCAACCTGGGGCTCGACCACCGCCGGTGGGTGGCCGTCGGCATGGTGCTCATCGCGGTGATCACGGCGGCGGTGCTGGTCACGGCAGGCCTGATCCCCTTCCTGGGGCTGGTCGTGCCGAACGTCGTCAGCCTGCTCATCGGCGACAACGTGCGCCGCGCGATCCCGTGGGTCGCCGGGCTGGGGGCGGTGTTCGTCCTGGCCTGCGACATCCTCGCGCGGGTCGTGCGGTTCCCCTACGAGATCCCGCTGTCGGTCATCGTCGGCGTCATCGGCGCGGCGCTGTTCCTCTGGCTGCTGCTGCGACGGGGGAGCCGTGCTCACTGACCCCGCTCCCCCGACGACCCGTCCCGCCGCCTCCCGTGCCCGGTCCACCGCGCGCTGGACCGACCCCCGGGTCCGCCTGGCCGCGCTGGGCGTCGCCGTCTTCGGCCTGGCCGCCGCCTACTGCTTCACCGACGTCCCCGGCTCGCTCGCCTTCGCGCTGGAGATCCGCAGCCTCACGGTGCTCGCGATGCTCGTCGTCGCGGCGGCGGTCGGGGTCTCGACGGTGGTGTTCCACACGATCACGCAGAACCGCATCCTGACCCCGTCGATCATGGGGTTCGACGCGTTCTACGTGCTCGTCTCGACGGTCATCGTCTTCTCCGCCGGGTCGGCGTCGTTCCTGGCTGCCGACCCGTTCACCCTGTGGATCGTCCAGGTCGTCGTCATGGTGGCCTTCAGCGTCGTCCTGTTCACCTGGTTGTTCGGCGGCAAGCGACGGTCCATCCACCTCATGCTGCTGGTCGGCATCGTGCTGGGCACGTTCTTCCGCAGCTTCACCGAGTGGATGCAGCGGATGCTCGACCCGCTGGACTTCCAGGTGCTCACCGACGCGGTGTTCGCCTCGCTCACGCGCCCCGACGAGGTGCTGCTGGCGCTCACCGCGCTGCTCGTCGCCCTCGGTTGCGTCGCGGTCGTGCCGCTGCTGCGCACGCTGGACGTGCTGACGCTCGGCGAGCCGGCCGCCGTGGGCCTGGGCGTCGACCACCGGCGCGTCGTGATGACCCTCTTCACGATCGTCTCGGTGATGATCGCCGCGTCGACGGCGCTGGTCGGACCCATCCTGTTCTTCGGCCTGATCGTCGCGAACCTGGCCTACTCCTACGCGGGCTCCTTCCGCCACGTGTGGACGGTGCCCACCGCCGTGCTCATCGGCATGGTCTGCCTGCTGGGCGGCCAGCTGGTCCTCGAGCGGGCGTTCGGCTTCGGCGGCGCCCTCTCGACGGTCATCGACTTCGCCGGCGGGCTGTTCTTCCTGTACCTCGTCCTGCGGAAGGGGGCGCGGTGATCGCGCTCGAGGGCGCCACGAAGCGCTACAACGGCCAGCCGGTGGTCGACGACCTCTCGATCGCGTTCGGCGCGGAGGGCGTGACGGCGCTCATCGGGCCCAACGGCGCCGGCAAGTCGACCCTGTTCGGGCTGGTGAGCCGCCTCGTCCGGCCCGATGCCGGCCGGGTGACGGTGGACGGGATGGACGTCGCGACGACGCCGTCCTCCGAGCTGGCCAAGGTGCTCGCGGTGCTCCGCCAGGACAACCACGTCGCCGCGCGCCTGACCGTGCACGACCTCGTGGAGTTCGGTCGCTTCCCGCACTCCCGGGGGCGGCTCACGGTGGTCGACCGGGAGCACATCGAGCGCGCGATCGCCTACCTGGACCTGGACCCCTACCGGAACCGGTTCCTCGACGAGCTCTCGGGCGGGCAGCGCCAGCGGGCCTTCATCGCGATGGTGCTCGCGCAGGACACCAAGTACGTCCTGCTCGACGAGCCGCTCAACAACCTGGACCTGCGGCACATGACCGAGATCATGCGGCTGGTCCGGAGGATGGCCGACGAGCTCGGCAAGCGGGTCGTCACCGTGCTGCACGACGTCAACTTCGCGGCGACCTACGCCGACCGCATCGTCGCCATGCGCGACGGGGGTGTCGTCGCGGACGCCCCCGCGCGCGACGTCATGCGCCCCGAGGTGCTCGCGGCGGTCTACGACACCACCGTCGACGTCCGGGAGATCGACGGGCGGCCCGTGGCCCTGTACTACAGCTGAGCGCCGCGGGTCAGCCCCTCCTGGGCCCGGCGCCGGCCGCGCCTGGGGATCTGGCGGGGGCGGTCTTCCCGCAGGTCTGCAGCGGCGCGGGCGATGATCAGGTGACCTGGTCATCCGGCGTCCTCCCCCACCGCCCACCGTGTGGGAGGACGCTCCACGATCAGGTCACCTGGTCATCGCCGGCCGCCGCCGCCGCGTCGGTTCCACGTGGAACCGGGCTGTGTTGCGTCGGTGTGACGTTCTCCCGGCCCCGTCGCGGGGTCCGGGAACGTGGGGTTGGATCGAGGACATGTGCGGCCTCTCCGGCGAGATCCGGTTCGACGGCTCCCTGGCCGACACCACCGCCGTGGCGCGGATGGTCGACGCCCTCGTCCCCCGCGGCCCCGACGGCCAGGGCTCGTGGAGCAACGGGCGGGTGGCCTTCGGGCACCGCCGGCTGTCGGTCATCGACCTGTCCCCGCACGGCTCCCAGCCGATGGTGGACAGCGAGCTCGGCCTGACCGCGGTCTTCAACGGGTGCATCTACGACTACAAGGAGCTGCGCGCCGAGCTGGAGGGGCACGGCTACCGCTTCTTCTCCACCAGTGACACCGAGGTGATCCTCAAGGGTTACCACCACTGGGGCGCCGACGTCGTCTCGCACCTGCACGGGATGTTCGTCTTCGTCATCCACGAGCGGGACACCGGCCGGGTCGTGCTGGCCCGCGACCGGCTGGGCATCAAGCCGCTCTACCTGGCCGAGACACCCGGCCGGCTGCGGTTCGCCTCGTCGCTGCCGGCGCTGCTGAAGGCGGGGGACGTCGACACCTCGATCGACCCGGTGGCCCTGCACCACTACCTGACCTGGCACGCCGTCGTGCCGGCGCCGCGGACCATCGTCAACGGCGTCCGGAAGCTCCCGCCGGCCACCGTGCGCGTGATCGAGGCCGACGGCACCTCCCGCGAGGAGCGCTACTGGAACGCGACCTACGAGCGCCGCCCGGAGCACGCCTCCTGGTCGAACCGGGACTGGGAGGACGCGATCGAGGAGGCGCTGCGGGTCGCCGTCCGCCGGCGGCTGGTCGCCGACATCCCGGTCGGCGTGCTGCTCTCCGGCGGGCTGGACTCCAGCCTGATCGTCGGGCTGCTCGCGCAGGAGGGGCAGACCGGGCTGGCCACGTACTCGATCGGCTTCGAGGCCGTCGGGGGCCGCGAGGGCGACGAGTTCCAGTACTCCGACGTCATCGCCGAGCGGTTCGCCACCGACCACCACCGCATCCGGGTCGCCTCCGACGAGCTCGCCGCCGCCCTCGGGCACGCGATCGGCGCGATGGCCGAGCCCATGGTCAGCCACGACGTCGTCGCCTTCGACCTGCTGTCGGAGCGGGTCAGCCAGTCGATCCGGGTCGTGCAGTCCGGCCAGGGCGCCGACGAGGTCTTCGCCGGCTACCACTGGTACCCGCCGCTGGCCGACGTCGGCCGCGAGGAGGCCGTCGAGCGGTACGCCGCGGCCTTCTTCGACCGCGACGCCGCGGACATGGCGCGGCTGGTGGCCGACCGCTACACCTGCGACGGGGACCCGAGCCTGGAGTTCGTCCGGCGGCACATGTCCATGCCCGGCGCCCAGACCGCGGTGGACGCCGCGCTGCGCCTCGACAGCGAGGTCATGCTGGTCGACGACCCGGTCAAGCGGGTCGACAACATGTCCATGGCCTGGGGCCTGGAGGCCCGGGTGCCCTTCCTCGACCACGACCTGGTCGAGCTGGCCGCGATGTGCCCGCCGGAGCTCAAGCTGGCCGACGGCGGCAAGGGCGTGCTCAAGGCGATCGGACGGCGGATCATCCCGCCGGAGGTCATCGACCGCCCGAAGGGCTACTTCCCGGTCCCGGCGATCACTCACCTCCAGGGCAAGGTGCTCGACCTGGTGCGCGACGCGCTCACCGGCGAGGCGGCCCGCGCGCGCGGCCTGTTCCGCCCCGAGTACGTCGACGCGCTGCTGGCCGACCCGAACGGCGAGCTGACGCCGCTGCGGGGCAACAAGTTGTGGCAGCTGGGCCTGCTCGAGCTCTGGCTGCAGACCCACGGGGTGTGAGGGGGCGCGGATGAGTCCCCGCATCGCCGGCCACCGGCGCCGTACCGCCGTCGCCGACACCCCCTCGTTCACCAGCCGCTCGTGGCAGCAGCCCTCGGAGCACCAGCGGCAGGGCATGGGCACCGACGTCGTCCTCGACATGGGCTGGGGGCGGCTGGTCTTCGGCCAGACCTTCGCCGACATGCGCGGCATCGTCGACGCCCTCCGCGCCGAGGAGAGCGGCCGCCGCGACATCTGCATCTACCCGCGCGACCCGCACGTGCTGGTCGGGCTGGCCCCCGACGAGCTGTTCATCGACCCGAGCTACACCTACCGGCTCGACCTGCACCGGTACCGGCCGCGGCCCGAGCTGATCCGGGGCGTCTTCGTGCGGACGGTGACCGCGCTGGCGGAGATGGACGCGGTCAACGACATCTACGCCCGCAACGCCATGGTCACCGGCGACCCGGAGACGATGTGGGCCAACCACCGCACCCGCACGTTCACCTACCTGGTGGCCGAGGACCGGCGCACCGGCCGGATCGTCGGCACGGTCACCGGCGTCGACCACGTGCTCGCCTTCGACGACCCCGAGGGCGGGGCGAGCCTGTGGTGCCTGGCCGTGCACGCCCAGGACGCGCCGCCGGGCACCGGGGAGGCGCTGGTGCGCGTGCTGGCCGAGCGCTACGTCGGCCGCGGGCGGGCCTACCTGGACCTGTCGGTGCTGCACGACAACGCCGGGGCGATCGCGCTGTACCGCAAGCTCGGCTTCCAGCGGACCCCCGCGGTCTGCCTCAAGCGGAAGAACCCGATCAACGCGCCGCTGTTCGCCTCCTTGCCCGAGGGCCTGGAGGACCTCAACCCCTACGGGCGGATCATCGCCGAGGAGGCGCTCCGGCGCGGGGTGCGGGTCGAGGTCACCGACGCCGAGTGGGGTGAGATGCGGCTGTCGCTGGGCGGCCGGACGGTGCTCACCCGCGAGTCCCTGTCGGAGTTCACCACGGCGGTGGCCATGAGCCGCTGCGACGACAAACGCGTCACCCGCCGGATCATGGAGCGGGCCGGCGTCCGGGTGCCCCGCGGCGTGCGGGCCGCCGAGGGGGCCCTGGACGACGCCCGGCGGCTGCTCGAGGAGTGCGGCGAGGTCGTCGTCAAGCCCGCCCGCGGGGAGCAGGGCCGCGGCATCACCGTCGGTGTGGCCTCCCCCGAGGCGCTCGAACGGGCGGTCGGGGTCGCGCTGCAGTTCTGCCCCGACGTGCTCGTCGAGGAACTGGTCGAGGGCGACGACCTGCGGGTGGTGGTCATCGACCACGAGGTGGTGGCCGCCGCCGTCCGCCGTCCGGCCGAGGTGGTCGGTGACGGCCGCAGCCCGGTGACGCAGCTGGTGGAGGCGAGCAGCCGGCGCCGGGAGCGGGCCACCGGCGGGGAGTCCCGGATCCCGCTGGACGACACGACCGCCGAGGTGGTGGCCGAAGCCGGGTACGGGATGGACGACGTCCCGCCCACCGGCGAGCGCATCCGGGTCCGGCGGACGGCGAACCTGCACACCGGCGGCACGATCGAGGACGTCACCGACCGGCTGCACCCCGCGATCGCGCAGGCGGCCGTCCGGGCCAGCCGGGCGATCGGCATCCCGGTGACCGGGTTGGACTTCCTGGTGCCCGACGTCGAGGGCGCCGAGCACGTGTTCATCGAGGCCAACGAGCGCCCAGGGCTGGCCAACCACGAGCCGCAGCCGACCGTCGAGCGCTTCGTCGACCTGCTGTTCCCCGAGACCCGCCGCCGCTGAGGAAGGGCAGCCCCGCCCCCGGGGAGGACCGTCGGGGTGAGGATGTGCCGGTGGCGTACGTGATGGCGGCCCTCGGGGGTGTCCTGGGTGCCCTGGCGCGGTGGGGGGTCGCCGAGGCCCTCCCCTCCCACCCGGGGACCTGGCCGTGGGCCACGCTGCTGGTGAACCTCACCGGCTGCCTGGTGCTGGGCGTCCTGCTGGGCGCGGTGTTCGCCGTCCACCCCGACCGCCCCTGGTTGCGCCCCTTCCTGGGCACCGGCGTCCTCGGCGGCTACACGACGTTCTCGACCTTCGCCGTGGAGAGCGTCGAGCTGGCCGACGTCGGCGCGTGGGGCACCGCGGCGGCCTACGTGGCCGCGTCGGTCCTCGGCGGGGTGCTCGCCGCGGTCGCCGGGGTGGTGCTCGGCCGGGCCCTGGCCCCGCGGCCGGTGCCGAGGAGCGCCGAGGTCGCTGCCGAGGAGGAGGTCGCGTGACCGCGTTGCTGGTGGCCGCCGGCGCCCTCGTGGGTGCGCCGCTGCGGCTGCTCGCCGAACGGCTCGCCGTCGCCCGGCGCGGCCGGGGCAGTGTCGTGGGGACCCTGGCGGTCAACGTCGTCGGCAGTGCGGTCCTGGGTGTCGTGCTCGGGCTGCGGTCGGTCCCCCCGGCCGTCGTCGTGCTGGTCGGCACCGGTTTCTGCGGCACCCTGACGACCTTCTCCACGTACGGCAACGACGTCGTCCGGCTGGTCGAGGAGCGGGCCCTGGCCCGCGCGCTGGCCTACGCGGCCGGCAGCGTCGTGCTCGGGCTGGGCGCGGCCGCGGGGGCCTACGTCCTGGCCCGGGGATGAGGGTTGCGGCTGCCGTCGGGGACGGCGGTCAGTAGGGTCGGGGACGGTATGGCTGACACAGCGGCAGGCAGCGAGCGGGCGGACAGCCCGGTCGTCGTGGTGGCCAACCGGCTGCCGGTCGACCAGGTGACCGATGCGGACGGGACGACGCGCTGGCAGCGCAGCCCCGGCGGGCTGGTGACCGCCCTGGAGCCGTTCGTCGCCGGCCGCGGCGGCGCCTGGGTGGGCTGGTCGGGGTCGGCCGGTGAGGCGCCGGAGCCGTTCGAGTCCGGGGGCATGTCGCTGATCCCGGTCGAGCTCTCCGAGGAGGAGGTCGACCGCTACTACGAGGGCATGTCCAACGCCTCGCTGTGGCCGCTCTACCACGACGTCGTCGAGAAGCCCGAGTACCACCGCACCTGGTGGGACACCTACGTGCAGGTCAACAAGCGTTTCGCCGAGCGGGCCGCCGAGGTCGCCGCCGAGGGCGCCATCGTGTGGGTCCACGACTACCAGCTGCAGCTGGTCCCGGCGATGCTGCGGCAGCGCCGGCCGGACCTGACCATCGGCTTCTTCCTGCACATCCCGTTCCCGCCCTACGAGCTGTTCACCCAGCTGCCGTGGCGCTCGGCGATCGTGGAGGGCCTCCTCGGGGCCGACCTGGTCGGGTTCCAGCGGCCCAGTGCGGCGGCCAACTTCGTCCAGCTGGCCCGCCGGCTGCACGAACTCCCGGCGCGGGGACAGACCATCGAGTACGACGGCCGGACAGTCACCGCCCGGGCGTTCCCCATCTCCATCGACGTCGCCGCCTTCGACGAGCTCGCCGGCTCCCCCGAGGTGGTCCAGCGGGCCAAGGAGATCCGGGCCGAGCTCGGCAACCCCGACAAGATCATCCTCGGGGTGGACCGGCTGGACTACACCAAGGGCATCGCCGTCCGGTTCAACGCCTTCCAGGAGCTGCTCGAGGACGGCGCCCTGGAGGCTCCGCAGACGGTGATGGTGCAGGTGGCCACGCCGAGCCGGGAGCGGGTCGAGCACTACGTGCACATGCGCGAGACGATCGAGCAGCAGGTCGGGCACATCAACGGCGTCTTCGGCACGCTCGGCGGCCCGGCCGTGCACTACATCAACCAGTCGGTACCCCGCGAGGAGCTGGCCGCCCTCTACCGTGCCGCCGACGTCATGCTCGTCACCCCGTACCGGGACGGCATGAACCTGGTCGCCAAGGAGTACGTCGCCGCCCGCAGCGACCTGGGTGGAGCGCTGGTCCTGTCGGAGTTCGCCGGCGCCGCGGCCGAGCTCAAGCAGGCCTTCCTGGTGAACCCGCACGACATCGCCGGCGTGAAGAACCAGCTGGTGCGGGCGCTGCGCGCGGAGCCCGACGAGCTGGCCAAGCGGATGCGGGCCATGCGCCGCCACCTGGCCAAGAACGACCTCGAGCACTGGGCCACGTCGTTCTTCGACGCGCTGCGCGCCCAGGCGTGACCGCCGTCCCCGCGGACCTGACCGCCGCACTCCGCGAGCTCGCCGGACAGCGGCCGCTGCTGGTGGCCAGCGACTACGACGGCGTGCTCGCCCCCCTGGTGGGCGACCCCTCGGAGGCGGTCCCCTCCCCCGGTGTCGCCGAGGCGCTGGCCCGCGTGGCCGCCCGGCCCGGCGTCGTCGTCGCACTGGTCAGCGGCCGCGGTGTCGCCGACCTGCGGGCGGTCAGCGGGCTGGCCGGCCCCTACCGCTGGGTGGGCAGCCACGGTGCGGAGTTCGACGGCCCGCTCACCGGCGAGCTCGCCGGCCGGCGCGACGCCCTCGCCGAGCGACTGGCGCCCCTCGTCGCCGACGTCCCCGGGGCCCGCCTGGAGGTCAAGCCGGCCAGCGTGGCGGTGCACGTGCGGCAGGTGGCGGACCGGGCCGCGGCCGCCGCGCTGCTGACCGAGGCCGATGCCGCAGCAGATCCGTCACTGACGAAGAAGCCCGGCAAGGAGGTGCTCGAGCTCGCCGTCACCGACGCCGACAAGGGCCGGGCCCTCCGCCGGCTGCGGGAGGAGGTCGGTGCCGCCGCGGCGGTCTACCTCGGGGACGACCGCACCGACGAGGACGCATTCCGAGCCCTGCTCCCGGGCGACGTCTCGGTGAAGGTCGGCGAGGGGGAGACCGCGGCCCGGTTCCGCGTCGCCGGCCTCGATGCCGTCGTCCGCCTCCTCGAGGACCTGGCCGACCTGCTGGCCTGACCCCGGCGTGGCGCGGGACCGGCTCGGGTCACCGCTGCCCGCGTGGGCGGCGACCGGCCACTCGTCGTCGACAACTCCCCGCCTCCTCCGCGCACTCGGGGCGGAAGGCGCCCGGGATCGCGCCGGTCACCGTTCCGAGCCTGTCGACAAAGGACTTCCCGGACGGCGGTGACCGCGGTTGCGGGAAACGATTCCGCACGATCCCGAGTCAGCCTGGTCCGGCGTCCGCGCGATTCCCTGGAATGGCGACACACTCTGGCCCAGCGCACAACCGGCGCCTTTCGCCATCGGCCTCCCAGGAGGGGTCCCGTGTTCTCCCCCACCATTCCTGCTCCACCGGCCGGCGGCCGTGCCCGCTGGTTCGACGACCGGCCGGTCGGTGTCCGGATCGGCGCGGTCGTCGCGCTGCTGGCGGTCGTCGTCCTCGCGACCAACGCCCTCGCGGTGCTCCGGATCTCCGAGATGCGGACGCACCAGGAGGCCATCTACACCGAGAACCTCGAGCCGCTCAACGCCCTCTCGGCGGTCCAGCGGGCGACTGCCGCCCACCGGGCCCGCGTGCTCGAGTACGCCGTCTCCGACCCGGCGCGGCGCGTCGAGCTGCGCGGCGAGATGGACGAGAAGCAGGCCGACGTCGACGCGGCGCTCGACGACTACCAGCCCCACGTCATCGACCAGGCGGCGATGGACAAGTACCTCGGCGCCCGCGAGGAGTTCCTGACCAGCAACGAGACCCAGCTGTTCCCCGCCGCCGACCGCGGGGACCTCGCGGCCTACGCGGCGATCTACCGGGAGGTCTCCAGCCCGCTGCTCACCGACATCGCCGACGGCCTCGAGGAGGAGGGTGTCGCCCAGTCCGCGCAGGCCGCCGCCCGGAACGTGGACGCCGCTGACCGGGCCGACTCGGCCGTCACCACGCTCGTCGTGAGTGCCCTGGTCGCGACCGCGCTCGCCGGCGCGCTGACCGTGGTCGTCGTCCGCCGGATCACCCGGACCGTGCGCGCGGTGCAGGGCGTGGTCGAGGCCATGGCCGCCGGCGACCTGCGCCGGAGCACCGGCGTGCACTCCCGTGACGAGCTCGGGCAGATGGCGGCCTCGCTGGACTCGGCGCAGGAGAGCCTGCGCGCGGTGCTGGCCGAGGTGGCCTCGTCGGCCGACGCGGTCGCGGCGAGCTCGGAGGAGCTGTCGGCGTCCTCGGCGCAGATCGCCGTCTCGGCGGAGGAGACCTCCGCGCAGTCCGGTGTGGTGGCCGGCGCGGCCGAGGAGGTCTCCCGCAGCGTGGCGACGGTGGCGGCCGGTGCCGAGCAGATGGGGGCTTCGATCCGGGAGATCGCCACCAACGCGGCCGAGGCCAGCGACGTGGCGGCGCGGGCGGTGACCGCGGCGGAGACGACCACGGCCACGGTGGCGAAGCTGGGGGAGTCCTCGGCCGAGATCGGCAACGTGGTCAAGGTGATCACCTCGATCGCCGAGCAGACCAACCTGCTGGCGCTGAACGCCACCATCGAGGCGGCGCGGGCCGGGGAGGCCGGGAAGGGTTTCGCGGTCGTCGCTAACGAGGTCAAGGAGCTGGCCCAGGAGACCGCGAAGGCGACCGAGGACATCGCCAAGCGCGTGCAGGCCATCCAGGGCGACACCACCGCCGCGGTGACCGCCATCGAGGAGATCTCGCAGGTCGTCGCGCAGATCAGCGACCGGCAGACCACCATCGCCTCCGCGGTCGAGGAGCAGACCGCGACCACCGCGGAGATGTCCCGGTCGGTCGCCGAGGCCGCCGGCGGCTCGGGCCAGATCGCCGAGAACATCGGCAGCGTCTCCACCGCCGCGGACTCCACCACCCAGGCCCTCGCCCAGACCCGGACGGCGGTGGACGAGCTCTCCCGCATGGCCTCGGGGCTGCGGACGGCGGTGGGCCGCTTCACCTACTGACCGTCCCCGGGGCGGGGGAGTGCGACCTCCCCCGCCCCGGAATGGTCTCGGTCGGCGCGCGCGGAGTCGACGAAGAATCCGGGGAGAAGCGGTCGCTGACAGTTCTCGGAGGAGCGCGGCGACACGCACGCCAATGCGCAACAGAACCGTGCGGAATGCCCGAGAGTGGCGCCGCACCCCAGTACTCCTGCAGGAACCAGAGAATCCGTGGAACGGCCTCGGGGGGCGCTGACAGTCCCCGTGCACGACCCCAGGAGCACCGAGGCCCCGACCCAGCCGCGGGTCGCGGTGGACGAGCTGTCCCGGATGCCGCCGGCCTGCGTACCGCCGTCGACCGCCTCACCCACTGACCACCCGGACCGGCGCGGCGTCTTCCCCCGCCGCGCCGGCCC